>JAYELI010000039.1 GCA_034717435.1 Candidatus Omnitrophota bacterium | reverse complement strand
GTCATTCCCCGGCTTGTCCGGGGAATCCAGAAAAAACCGTCATTCTGGGCTTGACCGGACAATGACGCATTGCGCTTCACCTGTTCTTATATTTCCTTAAAACCTTATTGCCTATCCAGCACAAAACCTGATAGGGGATGGTTCCGCAGCGATCGGCTAATTCCTCGACTGTTATCTCCTCTGTCCCCTGACTGCCAATTAACACTGCTTCATCGCCGATTTTCACATCCTTGACAGCGCCCACATCCACCATCATCTGGTCCATGCAAATCCTTCCAGCCACCGGCACTCCCTGGCCTTTAACCAACACCCTGGATTTATTGGACAACAAATGGCTGTAACCATCAGCGTAACCCACCGCTAAAGCAGCAATAACCGTAGGCCGGCAGGTAATATGATCCCGGCCATAGCTTATAGACCTTCCTTGAGGCGTGGGTTTTAAATAACTTACTCTTGTCTTAACTGAAAGCGCGGGTTTTAATTTAAGGGTTTTAGAAACATACCTTGAGGGATAGACTCCGTAAAGCATTAAACCCGGCCTGACCAGATTAAGGTGTGAAATTTTAACATCTAAAATCCCGGCGCTGTTAGCCGCGTGCTTACAGGGTATAGAAACGCCTGATCTTTCCAGCTTATCCAGTAAGGTTTTAAAAAAACCAACCTGTTTATAAGTAAAGGCCTTATCTTCTTCGTCAGCGCTGGGAAAATGGGTATAAATCCCCTCTAATTTCAGATTACTCAGTTGAGAAATACTTTTTGCTAATTGGAATGCCTGTTTATGCCAGACACCTGCCCGGCCCATGCCGGTATCTACCTTTAAATGAACCCTGGCCTTCCTGCCTTTAGAGCGCGCTTGTTTATCTAATAGCCGGGCTGAGGAAAGGGTATAAACAGTAGAGCTAAGGCCATATTCAACAGCCAGTTTAATCTCCTCGGAGAAAAGAGGGTTAAACAGTAAAATGGGCGTAGGAATACCTGCTTTTCTTAATTCAACGGCTTCTTTGAGGCGGGCTACACCAAGATAATCAACTTTTTGTTCAGCCAAAACCCTGGATACGGCAACCATGCCGTGGCCATAGGCCTCGGATTTAACCACCGCCAGTATCTTAACCGATCTGCCGACCTTCCTTTTTATCAGGTTATAATTATGCCGGATATTATTCAGGTTTATCTCTACCCAAACGTGCATCATATTTTTCCTCTGCCTGCGATCTTCTTAAATATAAAGGGGTTAAATCATAACAACTGTCTAAATCTTTACTCAGCAGCCGGGCAAGCCCCAGCCGGGTAAGCGCCGAGGCCTGAGGAAACCAATTCTCCTGAGGGGCAAACAGGCTCAAGTCCTTACTAAGTTTTTTAATTAAATCTTTATATTCGAACAAACCCTCTCCTAAAAAAACAGTCCGGAACTTAAGCATTTTTAATAAGTCCCGGATCGGTAAGACCATGTATTCCGACAGCCGCTTTACCTGCCGGCCATTGGACTGATAAATACAGCTGTAAACCTCGCCTCTTCTTGCATCCAGAACAGGACAAATCCGGTTGTTCGCCGGACTAATATTCTCTGCCAATACATCCAGTGTGGGAATGCCGATAATCGGTTTAGAAAAGGCAAATGCCAATGCTTTGATAGTGCTGAGGCCGATCCTTAAACCGGTAAAAGAACCGGGGCCAAGGCCAACGATAAAACCATCGATCCGGTTTAATCCCAAACCTATTTCCCGGAGTAAATTTTTTATCCCGGGCAGAAGAATAACCGAACACTGACTTGCTGAAAGATAACTGCGTTCAGCCAATAACTTATCTTTGTCCCTGACAGCTATGCTCAAACGGGAACTCGAAGTATCTATTCCTAATACTATCATCTTTTTCGTATACCCAAATTAGCTTTGAGCTTTGGGTTTTGAGCTCACAGCTCATAGCTCATGGCTTGCTTATTTCTGCTCAGCAAGTAATACCGCCATTTTTATCGCCTCGATCATTGAATCAGGATCGGCCAGGCCTTTTCCGGCTATATCAAAGGCTGTGCCATGACCCGGCGAGGTCCGGACAAACGGCAATCCTAAGGTTATATTAACCCCCTTATTAAAGGCAAGCATTTTCAACGCTATTAAGCCCTGGTCGTGATACATCGCTACTATTGCATCAAATTTATTTTTGCGGGCCTGCCAAAAAATGACATCTGCAGGCACAGGCCCTGCTGCTTTCAGTCCTTCTTTTTTGGCTTTTTTAACAGCAGGTTTGATCAGCTCTATCTCCTCCCTGCCAATAACACCGCCTTCGCCGCTGTGGGGATTGAGCCCTGAAACCCCGATGCGGGGCGAAGAAATATTAAGCCGTCTTTTAAGAAAATTTCCGGTTAACTTAATCGTTTGATATATCCCCCGGCTGGTCAAAGACGATGCTACTTTTTTTAAAGGGATGTGAGTGGTTACCAGGCTCACCCTCAATCCTCCACCCACCAGCATCATCACAAAGTTTCTTGTTTTGGTAAGCCGGGCCAAAAGTTCGGTATGACCGCGAAACGGAAAACCGGCAAGATAAAACGCTTCCTTGCTTATCGGCGCTGTAACCAGGCCGTCTATTTTTTTTTCTTCAGCTAACCTGACGGCTTCCCGGATATACATCATAGAAGACCGGCCGCAAACAGCATTAGAAATCCCTGTTTTAAATTTTGCTCCGGTGAGCAATCCCAGGTCTAACAGGTTACTCCGGTAAGAAGAAAAATCAAGGTCCTGATATCTGTTTATGACCCTAAACAAAACAGGCAGCTTAAAACGAGACTTTGTCTTTTCCAATATTTGGCTGTCCCCGATTATCAAAAAATTGGCCTGCCAGGACCTTCGACCTGCTAAAGCCTTTAAAATCACCTCCGGCCCTATACCCGAAGCATCCCCCATAGTAATGCCGATAATTGGTTTACCAGTCTCCATTATCTAACCCTTTGTTATTATCTGCCAGCAGAAAGACGCTCCAGAACGGGCGGCTGCGCAACTCGCCACTTTTTCCGTTTTCTCGCTCACAAAAGCCTAAAATTTGCTAATGGCTGTCGCATCTTCCTGCCGGCAGTTGCATCTTCCTCTTAACGCCACTACTATTTAACCAGCAGTGGATGGTGCGGGGTGTGGTGGATTGGAGCGTCTTAGCGATAATCTATTTGATCGAGATATAGGCATCTTTTTTTAGGCCTTCAATCCACTTTTTAAATTTGATCTTAAATTTCTCTGTAAACACAATGCTTTTTATTGTGTTTTGGGCGTTTTCAAACTCTACAACCGAACCGGGATGTTTGGCTTCTAATTTAAAAATACAATATCCCGACTTAGTTTTAATCGGCGGAGACACTTCTCCCGGTTCTAAACTAAATATAGCCTGGTCTATTTCTTTCAGCATCTGCCCCCGGCCGATAACACCCATGCCTCCTCCGTTTTCTGCGTTCAAGCCCTGAGAAAATTTTTTGGCTAACTCTTTAAAATCAGCGCCATCATTTAATTCAGACAATATCCTGTGCATTTCAGCTAAGGCGCTGTCCCAATCTCCGGGTTGGCCGCCGGCCGGTTTAACCAAGATAGAACCGATCCTGGCCATTTCCGGTTTAATAAACTCATCCGGATTGGAACGGTAATAATCGTCTATTTCCTTAAGGCTGACGGTTATTCCCATTTTGACCTTTTGATCGATTAATTTAGACTTCAGGATTTCTCTCTTAAATCTTTTTTTCAAATCCCTTAAGCTGGTACCCTGTTTTTTCAAAGCAGATATAAAATCTTTTTCGGAATTAAATCTTTTCTTCAATGCTTCTATCTTTTCATCTATCTCCTGGCCGGTTACCTCAATATCGGTTTCTTCAGCCGCATTAAGAATCAATTTTTCCTCGATCATCTGCGACAGAACACTTCTCCGGACTTGATCCATTTTTTGGGCCAGTTCTCCTCCGCTATATTTCTTTTTATACTCTCCATATACCGAGAATAAAACTGTGGCAAGCTCACTGTTGGTAATAACCTCATCGCCTACTACGGCAACAATCTTATCTACCTCTGCAATATCGCCCTCCTTGGCTGAAATTCCTTTCTCGGCTAACGCTTCGGAAGACAGGCCATCCTTCGCTGAAGCTGCCTGCCGGCCGGGCAGAACTACAGAAAATTCCAAAAAAAATAAAACCCCGGTAACTATAAAAAGTTTTCTCATTGATTATCCTTCCGAACATATCCGCCCGGTTGACAATTACGGTATTGACATTAAATTCTCTATGCCCTTCCTGATTACATCTGCGGACTTATGAAGGCTCTGAAGCTCTTGTTTATTCAACGCTAATTCAACAATTTCCTCTGCTCCATTTCTGCCAAGCTTGACCGGCGCGCCTAAATAAATACCCTTTAGGCCATACTGGCCCTCAAGATAGGCCGAAACCGGAAAAGTCTTTTTTTGATCAAGGATTATTGACCTGACCATAGTATAAATTGCAGCTGAAGGCGCAAGATACGCGCTTCCCCGGCCTAAAAAAGAAACAATCTCAGCCCCGGCTCTGCGGGTGCGGTCTATAATCCTATTTATTTTCTGCCCGCTAAGCAATTCTGTTATCGGTTTAGCGCCGGCGGTTGAAAACCGGGGAAGGCAAACCATAGAATCTCCGTGCCCGCCTAAGACAATCGTCTTAATCTCGCCAACGGGCAGGTTCAACTCTTGAGATATGAACCAGTTAAACCTGGCTGAATCCAGTATACCAGCCATGCCAAAAACCTTTTTTGCTCCAAACCCGCTTACCCGATAAGCCAGATAACTCATTATATCCAGGGGGTTGGTAACTACGATTATTATAGAATCCGGAGCATATATCTTTATCTTCCCTGTCACATCTTTAACAATCCGGGAATTTTTAATAAATAAATCTTCTCTGGTCATGTCCGGAGACCTGGTAATGCCCGCAGTAATTATAACTATCTGAGAATCTTTGATATCTTCATACTGCTCAGTTCCTTCGATCCTTTGATTATGGCCAATGATACTCGAAGCGTGGGATAGATCCAGCGCCTTTCCTAAAGAAAGGCCTTTTGCAACATCCAGCAAGATGACATCCGCCAGTCCTCCCTCAGCGATCCTCATCGCTGTCATTGTCCCGACATTTCCAGCTCCGATGATACTAACCTTCATCGAACACCACCTTTCGATAAACTCTAACCCCAAACTTTACTTAACTTACAAGAACCCAATGAAATACTACCAAATCCAAATACTACAAAATCCAAAATAAATCCAAAATCCCAAATCCAAATTCTATCCTGCAATTTGGGATTTTGAGTTTGGGATTTATTTGGTAGTATTGGTAGTATTTGGATTTTGAATTTGTAATTTACCTTGGCTATTTGAACTTCTGTTTTTTATCTCCCTTAAACTCTTTTTGTATGGTGCTCGGACAATTCCTCTTTCAGTAACTATCGCGCTAATATAACGAGCAGGCGTAACATCAAAGGCCGGATTATAGGCCTTCAGACCTTTAGGTGCTATTCTATAGCCAAAAGGCCTGGTTATCTCCTCAGGGCTTCTTTCCTCAATTGGAATTTCCCTGCCGTTTTCGAGCGCAAAATCAAAAGTAGACACCGGAGCTATTACATAAAACGGTATGCGCTGTGCCCTGGCCAAAACAGCTAAGGAATACGTACCTATTTTGTTAGCGCTGTCTCCGTTGGCAGCTATCCTGTCGGCTCCTACCAGGATTTTATCCACCAAACCCTTTTTCATAACCCAACCAGCCGTGTTATCACAGATCAGGGTAGCAGAAATCCCGTTTTTGACCAGTTCCCAGCTGGTAAGCCTTGCGCCCTGAAAAAGCGGCCTTGACTCATCCACATAAACCGATATTTTCTTGCCTTGTTTCTTAGCCATATATACTGCGGCCAGGGCGGTTCCATAGTCCGCTGTAGCGAGCATTCCGGCATTACAATGGGTCAAAATCCTATCCCCATTTTTTAAAAGCCCTGCCCCGTTTCTTCCCATCTGCCGGCATGTCTGTTTATCTTCTTCTAAAATTTCCAGGGCTTCTTTAAGCAGGCCTTTCTTTAAGGACCTGACATCCTCTTTACAATACCTCTCAGCAGCCCGGTTCATCCTTTCCAGCGCCCAGAATAGATTAACAGCCGTAGGCCTGGAACCGGCCAGATATTTAATAATCTTATCCAGTTCCTTTTTGATTTGCCGATAACTCCTCGCTCTTGAGGGCCAGATCCCCAGAACTACTCCAAAGGCAGCGGTTATACCGATAGCCGGAGCACCGCGGATCTGCATCTTTTTTATCGCGGTCCAAATTGACCTTACATCCCGGCAATATATATAACTAAGCTTTACGGGAAGCTTGGTCTGGTCTATAATCTTGACTTTCCCGTTTGACCATTGGATAGTAGAAAACATTTTACTCCCACTTAACAATAAAACATGACAGGATACAAATATGTTAGCTGATATTAGCTCATAGCTGTTAGCTGATAGTCTGTAAGCCTCGACGTTCCCGGGGACGATGAGTTAAGCCCTAACAAGAATTATGACTATGAGCTATCAGCTATGAGCTATGAGCTATGAGTTAATTTAAGTGTATTATCCTAAAGACCTCTTAGATCACGCTCCGATAAACAATTTTAATAAAAAATATACTATCGGCAAAAGCACCTTTCTCAACAAGCCCATCCATAAAAGAGCGATAACAATAAAAAACCCGTAGGGTTCTATCTTGCTATAGGCATAAGACTGCTCAGGTGATAAAACTCCGGCCAGCACCCGCGAGCCATCCAGGGGAGGAATGGGGATCAGGTTAAATATAGCCAGGATAAGATTGATCAAAATAACCATTGCCAGCAGGTTCAAGAATTCAGGCGATATCAGTCCGCTCCTTATTATCAGGGCTGTAATCAATGCTAATAAAATATTTGCTCCCGGCCCGGCCAGGCCCACCCAGATCATATCCCGCCGGGGGTTATCCAAATTAGCAAAGTTAACCGGGACAGGCTTGGCCCAGCCAAATATAATCCTCGAACCTGAAAGGATCAGCATGGCCGGCAAAATTATTGTTCCGACAGGGTCTATATGGGCTAAGGGATTCAAGGTAAGCCGGCCGGCATTCCGGGCAGTCGGATCACCTAACTTATTTGCCATCCAGCCATGGGCAAATTCATGGACCGTTACTGCCGGTAAAAAAACAAGAACCGCTATTAATGTTTCAACCATACGCCCTTTCATCTGTTACTGTTCTATGCGCGGGAAAAGAGGCCTGCCTTTGTTTATTCTGGTTCCCGGCTCGATCAACCCCCATTTTTCCAGGTCGTTGAATTTAAGCTTGTTTATATCCTTATTCAACCCCAGCTGACCCCGGATATTAGCAGACGCAGCCGGCATAAACGGCAGGAGGGCCAGAGCTACAAGTCTTAAAATTTCTACCAGATTGTAGATCGTGTTAGACAAAGCGGCCTTGTTAAAATCATCCCCGGCCAGTTTCCAGGGAGCAGCATCTTCAATATATTTATTAGCAGCATTTATTAGTTTAAATATCTCGATTAAGGCCCCGTTCAATTCAAACATTTTTAACTTATTTTCAAGGTTTTTAGAAAGGGCAGCTGCTTTTAATTTCAATTGTTTATCCAGAACAGTGTCGGCCTTGGCCGGCCGGGGTATATTTCCCTTAAAATATTTCTCAACCATGGTAAGAGTCCTGTGCAGGAGATTGCCCAGGTCATTAGCCAAATCACTATTTATGCGCCTGATTAAAGAGCTCTCAGAAAAATTACCATCCTCTCCAAAACTAATTTCTCTCAATAAAAAGTACCTTACTGCGTCGGTTCCGTATGAGTCGAGCAGTTTAAAAGGGTCAATAGATACCCCCCTGCTCTTGCTTAATTTTTCCCCTCCCAGATTAACAAATCCGTGCACCACGATATGCCGGGGCAATTCTATTTCGGCTGCCAGCAGTATAGCCGGCCAGATCACGGCGTGGAACCAAAGGATATCCTTACCAATCAAATGAACATCAGCCGGCCAAAACCTGCGAAAACGTTCACCCGGGTAATTCAGGCCGGAAATATAATTCATCAGGGCATCAAACCAGACAAATATTATATGTTTTTCATCCATGGCCATAGGTATGCCCCAATCGAAACTGGAGCGGGAAATGCTTAGATCCCGCACTCCTTCTTCTAACCGGTTAATAATCTCACTCCTTCTTGCTTCCGGCTGAATAAAATCTTTATTTTCGCGAATGTGTTTTAAGATTTTTTTCTGATAGCTGCTTATTTTAAAAAAATAACTATCTTCTTTTAAGGTTTCGACTGCCCTGTCGTGCACAGGGCACTTTCCGCTTTTAAGGTCTTTTTCGGTATAAAAGGCCTCGCAATCAACACAATACAACCCCTGGTATACGCCCTTATAAATTTCTCCTTTGTCATAAATCTTTTTAAAGATGTCCTGGACAACCTTTATGTGTCTCGGCTCGGTTGTTCTTATAAAATCATTGTTGGAAATATTAAGCTTTTCACAAATGTCAATAAACATTTTTGTTGTTTTATCAACAAACTCCTGCGGGGACTGGCCTGCTTTAACGGCATATTTGACTATTTTTTGTCCATGTTCATCCGTTCCGGTAAGAAAAAAAACGTCTTTGTCTTTAAGCCGGTGCCACCGCGCAATAACATCAGCGCATACCTTTTCATAGACATGTCCGATGTGAGGAGCAGCTGAGGGATAATCGATAGCTGTGGTGAGATAAAACTTTTCCTTACTCATATTTCATAATGTTTAATCTTCCGGCCTTTGCCTTTTTCAAGCTCGACTACGACCGACTGTTTTATAATATTAACTTCAACTACTTTCCCTTTGCCTTCTTTTAGCTGAATCGTATCTCCCCGCCTGGGAAGCCGCTTGGCTAATTCTTTATAGGTCTTGTATTCGTATCCCAGACAACACATCAGCCTTCCGCACAATCCTGACATTTTAGCGGGGTTTAAGGGTAGATTTTGATCCTTGGCCATCCGGATAGTAACTGGTTCAAAATCATTTAAAAACCGGGTGCAGCATAACGGCATGCCGCAGGGCCCAAATCCCCCAAGCATCTTGGCTTCATCACGAACCCCGATCTGACGTAATTCAATCCTGGCCTTGAAAATACGAGCCAGGTCTTTCACCAGTTCTCTAAAATCCACCCTGCCTTCAGCAGTAAAATAAAATATTATTTTACTGCGGTCAAATGAATACTCTGCTTCAACTAATTTCATCGGAAGTTTATGAGCTCCTATCTTTTTTACGCAGGTCTCAAACGCATGGGATACCTTTTCCCTGTTTTTTTCAATCCGCTTTAAGTCATCGCTGGTGGCATGCCTGACAACCGTTTGCAGCGGCTCCTCCACATCACTATCTAAAATTACCTCGGCCTCGGAAGCAACCTGGCCGTAATCAAGGCCTCTATCGGCTTCGACAATGACATAAGCGCTTGTTTTAAATTTCAAACCGCCTGTGCAGTAATAAATGATCTTACCCGCTTCCCGCAGTTTTACCTGAATCACCTCAAACATTCTTTCTCCTCGATTAAACTGTTAAATGGCTAAATTGTTAAATTGCTATAACAGTTTAGCAGTTTATTTCTTGAAACATTACTTCCAACGCTACTTTACGGTTAACATTCTGATGAATAAGGCGTTTAATTTGATTTATTGTTTCAATAATCCTGACCAACTCCTTAACTGAATATCTATTTTTTAAATTAACCAGTTTTTTCTCCCGGTCTATATTCATTAAAAACCGGGGGGCTCCTTCGCGTAAAACCAAAAGATCCCGGTATAAACTAATGATTATATCCAGATTCCGATCAATCATCTGATCGGGCTGATCAACCCAGGCTGATTCCTTCCCTTCAAATCCATTAATAACCCAATCCATTATTTCATCTCTTGCCTTGAAGATATCTGCTTGTTTTAACTCAATCGCCCTTCCCGGACTTCCATTGGATAGAGACGCCAAAAAATTGGCTTCAGGCCCTTCGATGCCGCACGATGCGCTTAAAAATTTCCTCAAGCTGTTAAAACCTACAGCTTCAAACCTTACTATCTGGCATCTTGAGATAATGGTCGGTAAAAGCGAACTTAAATTCGAACAAATCAAGATTAAAAGAGAGTCCTCGGGCGGCTCTTCTAATGTTTTAAGAAGGGCGTCGCCGGCCTCTTCGGTCATAGACTCGGCCTCTGTAATGATCCAGATCTTTATATTTGACTCGTAGGGTTTCAGGTTAACTGCCTGTCTCAAAGTCCGGACCTGCTCTATTTTAATTTTTCTGCTTTCCTTAACAGGCTCGAGATATCTTACGTCCGGATGGTTAAAATTATCTATCTTCCGGCATTGAGGACAAATATCACAGCAGTCAGAACCCTTTTCCCGGCAATTAAGCACCTTGGTTAATTGCCTGGCTGCCAAAGACTTGCCCACTCCCCGGGGGCCGGAAAACAAATAAGCGTGCGGAATCTTTGAATTCCGGACTGTCTGAGTTAAGATTTCAATCGCTTTTTCCTGGCCGATTATTTGCTTAAACGACATTTCTCACTTTTTCTTTCACTAATCGTGAACTGTAAACCGTAAACCCATTGGTAATTTCTTTCTACTTACTGCCTGCTACTTACTGCCTGCTGCTTTTCTTCAACTCCCAGCAATTTACCGGCTGTTTTCCTGACTTCTCTCTGTGTCTCTTTCATATCCTGTTTTACTTTTATGAGTTTTATCCGTTTGGGGTATCTTTTGGCCAATTTTCGATAACCGCTTCTTACCCGCTGGTGGTAAGAAACGGTCCTGGCCTCTATTCGGTCAGGCCATTTGGTTTTTATACTTCTTCCTAAACCGTCTTTTACGTTTATATCCAAAATTATTGTTAAATCCGGCTGTAATCCATCAGTAGCAAAATTATTTAATTTTTTTATCAAACCAAGGGGAAGTTTATTTCCGTAGCCCTGATAAGCCATGGTAGCGTCACTAAACCGGTCAGAAATAACAAGTTTACCGCTATCTACAGCCGGCGTTACTACTTCAGCCACTATCTGGGCCCGGCCGGCCAGATAAAGAAACAACTCACATTTATCGGTTATTAAGCAGTTAGCCGGATCAAGCAATATTTTTCTTATCAACTCGCCTATCCTGGTGCCTCCTGGTTCCCGGGTATAGACAAAAGGAATCCCTTTCTGTTTAAGCCACTTACATAACATTTTAGAATGCGTGGATTTACCGCTGCCTTCCGGGCCCTCAAAAGTTATCAATTTCCCTTTCATTTAATTTCCCTTCCAGATTGATATCTGCACCTAACGCCGTCCTTGGTATCTTCTAATATAAGTCCTTTCACGAAAAGTTCTTTTCTGATCCTGTCTGCTAAAATAAAATCTTTCTGCCGGCGCGCCTGCTGTCTTTTCTTTATTAAACCTCTGATTTGAGCGGTCAATTTTACAGGTTTTTGTTCGAATATTCCTAATATCAAATCGAATTTCTCAAATAGGCTAAGAACCTGGACCAGATTACTCCGGTTAAACCTGTCTTTTTCTAAAGCAATATTGACACTTCTTACCAGCTCAAAAATGTGGGCCAGGCCTTTAGAAATATTCAGGTCATCACTAAGTGCTTTTTCAAATTTCTTGCCGGAATTCATTATTTTCCGGGATAAAACCCTGTTTTCTTTCTTCCTTGCGTCCGGCCGGCATTGCTTAACCCTGCTTAAGAAATCGTTCAGCCTCTGCACTGTCTCTTCTGCTGACTTTAACCCTTTAAAAGTGAAATTCAAGGTTGCCCGGTAATGCGTGGACAGCAAAAGCCATCTGATTGCTCCGGGTTTATATCCCTTATCTAATAGATTGCGCAGAGTAAAAAAATTTCCCTTGCTCTTAGCCATTTTCTCATTGTTCACTAAAAGAAATTTGCAGTGCAGCCAATAATTTACAAATTTCTTACCCAGGGCTGCCTCAGATTGAGCAATCTCATTTTCGTGATGGGGAAAAATATTATCTTCTCCGCCAGTATGAATATCAAAAGGCTGACCGAGATATTTTATGCTCATAGCTGAGCATTCGATATGCCAGCCGGGCCTGCCGGGGCCTAGCTCAGTATCCCAGAAAGGTTCATCTGTTGTTTTTCTGGCCTTCCAGAGCACAAAATCCTTAACGTCTCCCTTGCCATATTCATCGTGGTCTATTCTGGAACCCGGCCTGACCATATCCAAATTCATTTTAGAAAGCCGGCCATAATTTTTAAAATCCCTGATCCGAAAGTATATCGAACCATCCTTCCGGTATGCATACCCCTTATCCAGCAGTTTCTTTATTAACTCGACCATTTGCTCAATATGTTTAGTGGCCAAAGGATAAAATTCCGCCGGTTCAATATTAAGGCTTTTTAAATCCTCAAAAAACGCGGTAGTATATCTTTTAGTAAATTCAGCGAGACCGACCCCTTCTCTGCCGGCGCCAGCTATTGTCTTATCGTCAATATCGGTGATATTCATCACCTGAGTTACTTCGTAACCCTGATATTTTAAAAACCTGCGCAGTATGTCTTCAAATATATAGGCCCGGAAATTACCCAGGTGAGCATAGTCATAAACCGTCGGGCCGCAGGTGTACATTTTTACCCTGCCTTTTCTGATCGGGATAAACTTTTCTTTTTTTCCGGTAAAAGTGTTGTAAAAGTGTAACATAATATTCCCGTTGTGCGCTATGCGCTATGCGCTTTGCGTTGTGCGTCAAAAAAACAAAAACTAACTTTTAAAGAAAAATGGGATTTAAAAGCGTCAAAACGCAAAACGCATAGCGCACAACGCAAAACGCATCAGTTTTCTTTTCCCCTTAACCGTTCCTTATGCCAGTCTTCGAGATGCGTTTCTATTGCGTCTATTTCCTGCTGAAGGTTTTCAAGCCGTTCGGCCAGAGGATCAGGCAGATGGGTATGATCTAAGTTAATGCCCGGCACGCGCACGCCTTTTTTCCGGGCAATTCTACCCGGCACACCCACCACTGTGCAGTCATCAGGCACTGACCTGATAACAACGGCATTGGCTCCGATATTAACATTATTTCCGATAGTGATATTTCCCAGCACTTTTGCCCCGGTTGAAATAACCGCATTATTGCCAATGCTGGGATGGCGCTTACCCTTTTCTTTGCCGGTTCCGCCCAATGTTACACCCTGGTAGAGTGTAACGTTATCTCCGATGATCGTGGTTTCACCGATAACCACCCCCATGCCGTGGTCAATAAATAAGGCCTTGCCAATCCGGGCGCCGGGGTGTATCTCGATACCGGTGAAATAACGGGCTGCTTGAGAAATCAGCCTGGGCAAAAGTGGAATATTCCATTTAATAACCCGATGAGAAATACGATGAAAAATAATGGCGTGCAGGCCCGAATAGGTAAGCAAAACTTCCCAGAAACTTACGGCTGCCGGGTCGCGTTCAAAGGTGGCTTTTATTTCTTTACGAAACACCAGGGCAATCGACAATAAGAAAGCGATAACACCAACGACAATGGCCAAAATCACTTTTAACCAAAGCATCTCTTCTCACCTCCAACTTAGCTATGGGCTTTGAGCTATGGGTTTTGAGCTAAAAGCTCATAGCCCATAGCCCATAGCTCAAAGCTCATAGCTCTTGCGCCTTTTTTATCCTTTTAATGCATTTCTCCCGGCCAAGAACAGGCAAAACCAGATTCAGCTCCGGGCCGTGGGGTTTACCGGTAATAGCTATTCTCAAGGGTAAATAAAGATCTTTTCCGCCAGCGTTAGATTTTTGTCCCAGCATCTTAACAAAACTTTTAAAATTATCCTTAGTCAAGCCGTTCATTTTCCTTAAAACGTCTATTGCACCGGCCAGGACCTCCCGGGAACGGGCATTTGTAATAAGATCAGCCTCATCCTTTTTAATTTCTATGCCTTCCTTAAAGAATATACCGGCATAATCTACAATTTCCGAAATGTGGGATAGGTGGTCGCGCACTGCCTTTACAATTTCTTTCAGCCAGTCATATTTTTTTTCGCTAATTGAACCTTCGAGAAGGCCGCTATCTTTTAAATAGGCCATCCCCAGAGAAGTCAGCCTATCCAGCTCTATCTTCCTGATATATACTCCTCCCAACCAATCAAGCTTCTTTTGATCAAAGATAGCACCGGCCTTGGTCATGCCCGATATGTCAAACTCCTTTATCAGCTCCTGCCGTGAAAGGATCTGCCTGTCTTCGGAAGGAGCCCATCCTAACAGCGCCAGATAATTCACAACCGCCTCAGGTAGATACCCTAAACGGCGATATTCTGATATTGAAACCGCTTGTTCCCGCTTGCTTAATCTGCCGCCGCCAGGCCCCAGGGTCATAGATATATGCCCGAACTTAGGGGCATTACTGCCCAAGGCATCAAATAAAAGGAGATGCGAAGGGGTATTTGAAAGATGATCTTCTCCGCGGATTACATGAGTTATTTTCATAAGTATATCGTCAAGCGTTACGGCAAAATTAAAAGCAGGCTTCAGGTCAGATTTCAAAATGACAAAATCACCTAATAGGCTCAAATCGAAACTAACCCTTCCTCTGATTAAATCATCAAAAACGAGAATCTGATCAGGAACCCTAAATCTCAAGCATGGTTTTATAGACTTAGCTTTAAAATCAGCTATCTGCTCTGGTCTTAAATTCCGGCATCGATTATCGTATCGCGGAGGACGGCCGTGCTTTAAGGCCTCTTTCCTTCTGCCGCTCAAAGACTCCTCGCTGCAATAACACCAGTAGGCCTTTCCTTTTCTGATCAGGCTTTCGGCAAACTTTCTATAAAACTTTAAACGGTCGGATTGTTTATAGGGGCCAAATTTTCCTCCGATATCCGGCCCTTCGTCCCAATCTAATTTTAACCATCTTAAATCCGAAATAATCTGCTGGATATATCTTTCTTTTGACCTGGTTATATCTGTATCCTCAATCCTTAAAATAAAAGCGCCTTTCTTGTGCTTTCTGGCAAAAAGCCAGTTGAAAAGCGCTGTCCGGGCATTGCCGATATGCAAATATCCTGTTGGAGATGGAGCAAACCTGACCCTAACCATAATCTTTTAAATTGTTAAACTGTTGAATTGTTAAATTGTTAAATTGCCAAACTGTTGAATTATGAGATGCTTTGTACTATTAATATAACAATTCAGCCATTTAGCAATTTAGCGGTTTACTCTGGTTGTTCTTTAAGGCAGACCACGGCGTAACCAGCGATAGATTCTTTTCTGCCAATAGAATCCATGCTTTCATTTGTCTTAAACTTGACATTTACCTGATATTTATCTAATTCTAAAATCCGGGAAATTTCTATCTCTATTCTTTCCCTGAATGGCAAAAGGCGGGGCTGTTCAGCAATTACTATAGTATCTATATTTTCGATTTGAAATTTCTTTTGAGTCATAATATCCAAAACACGCTTTAATAGTTTTATACTCGAAATATCTTTGTAGGCCGCCTGGCTGGAAGGGAAATGCCGGCCGATATCTCCCTGGCCAAGAGCGCCAAGAATAGCGTCACAAACAGCGTGCAGCAGTATATCTCCATCTGAATAACCATCCAACCCCTTTATATGAGGAATCTCGATGCCGCCCAAAATCAGCTTTCTTCCCTCAACTAAGCGGTGAATATCATAGCCAATACCAACCCGCATACCTTCTCACTCCTTCTTCTGTCTTCTGCCTTCTGCCTTCTGTCTCAGTATCAGCTCTGCCAGCAGCAGATCCCGGGGAGTGGTAATTTTTATATTATCCGCTTCTCCCTTTACTAACTTAACCGGATGGCCCATAGCTTCTACTAAACCGGCATCATCCCAGCTTATCTTTTTACTCTTATGAGCCAGGCAATAGGCTCGTTGAATTAAATCCCTTCTAAAAACCTGGGGGGTTTGGGCTAACCAAAGCCGATTACGAATAAGCGTGCGATCCACAACCAGTCTCTGATCCGCTTTTTTGACGGTAGATATTACCGGCACCGCGCTGAGAGCTGCTCCGCAGTCAACGGCTTTCCAGGCAACCTTCCTGATTATATCGCTGGTTACAAACGGCCGAATGCCGTCATGGATCAAGACCAGATCACAACCAGGATCCAGTTCTTCTAAGCCCCGATAAACCGACTGAGTCCGGCTGCTGCCGCCTGTTACAATTTTTTTAACCTTTTTCAGACTGTATTTATTTATTATTTGTCTTCGGCAGACAACCTTATTAGCGCTGGATACAACGACTATGATCTCTTTAATTTCATGAATTTTTTCCAGGGACAACAAGGTATGGGCTAATATCGGCTTGTCAACCAGTATCAGATATGGCTTAGCTTTTTTTCCAGCCATTCTCTCGCCTTTACCTGCTGCTGGAACTATTGCTGAAATTTCTATCAACTAAAGCTATGCCTCCAGTTTAGCAAAAATCATCCTGCCCGCCTGGGTCTGCAGGACGCTGGTTACAACCACCTTCTGAACTTGCCCTATCTTAGACCTAGCGTTATCCACCACTACCATAGTCCCGTCATTTAAATAGGCTACCCCCTGGCCATGCTCCTTGCCTTCTCTAATAATTTTAGCCTCCATCACTTCTCCTGGCAGCACTATCGGTTTAAGGGCATTGGCCAGTTCATTTATATTTAAAGTGGGTACCCCTTGTATCTCGGCAACTTTATTCAGGTTATAATCATTGGTAAAGATCCGGGCATTTAAGATCATGGCCAGCTTAACCAATTTTCCGTCAACTTCTGAAATCTCGGGCAAGTCTGTCTCATGGATCTTAACATCTATATTGGTATTTTTCTGGATCTTATTTAAAACATCCAGCCCCCGGCGCCCGCGATTCCGCTTTAACCCGTCGGAAGAATCAGCAATAGCCTGAAGCTCTTTTAAGACAAACCTGGGGATGATAAATTTGCCTTCAACAAACCTGGTTTCACATATATCGGCAATCCGGCCATCAATGATCACGCTGGTATCCAGAATAATAAGTCCCTCCCGGTGATTCTGCCGGCTAAACTTAACATAAGGAATGATTAAATTAAATTCATCCTGGTTGTGCAGGGCAACAATTACTCCCAGATAAGACAAACTAAGAGCCATGCCTAAGTGAACTCCGGTCCTGACTATATCAGAGAAGGGAATTAAGGCAAATAACGTCATAATTAAATTTGCCATTATCAATCCAAAAAATAAACCGATCATAATGCAGGACAGGCTTTTTACCGATGTTTTTTTTAGTATTAGATCAACGGTTATTATTACTACGGCTACGACCAACCCCGCTGCTGCCCCTGCTAATTTTAAAACTTCGTCCAGCCCGATGAATTGAGTACTTAACCGATAGCCAAACAGCATACATAAAGCGACAAAAAAAAGACGAACAATACCTATTACCATTTCTTGACCACCTCCTTTTAGTATAATTTCGCGCCTTTCAGAAAACTTACAATATCTCTTTCAACGTTATCGACGTTCATATCGATGCCCGTTTTGGAAACCCGAAACCCGCATTTTTTATCCAGCTTCCACACCCAGCTTCCGGTTTCGATACCAGCTTCGACAACGACAAACGAGTTTCTATACCTTCAGTTTCGTGAAACTCTACCTTAATATTCTTCTCTTTTTACGTATAGTGCTTTTCTTTTTAGTATCGTCGGTTGTTTTGGTTTTTTGTTTAATCAGTAATTTCCAGGGGTGAGCTTTTATGTCTTTGGAGAAGTCCTCTAAATTCCGGTATAATCTGTCATCGTTGACTAACCTGCCCAGAGTCCCCTCGCCTTTATTTATTCTGTCGGTTATCTCCTTTAAGTTTTCAGTAATCTGTTTAGTGTTGCTCAAAATCTCTTTTAGAGATCTTTTGGTCTCAGAACCGGTAAGAAGCCCATGGAGAGCCACTAAATTCTCCTCGTTTATCCTGGCCAACCTCTCTATCGGAATAGGGTCGTATCCGATGATCTCATCTCCGTTTTTTAATAATCCTGCTTGCTCGCTTCCCGAAGAGAAAATTTCAATATACTTTTCGCCAAGCATCCCCAGCATATTGATATAGATCTCCGCATCCCTTTTAATTTTAACATCGCTTCGCAGCCAGATTAAGACCTCCACCTGGTCCTTTGCCAATTCTCGGTCATAAAATCTCTTGACCTCTTTAACCTCGCCAACCGTTACTCCGGCCAGCCTTACCGGCGCAGCAACTTCAATTCCATTAACAAAACCAAATATTGTTTTAATTTCATATCCTTTTTTCAGAAAAACATTAATGTCATTTATTGAAAAAACCACCATTGTAAAAAGGATTATTGCAATGCTTACAAAAATACCTACTTTTAACTCCAATCTTTTTTTATCCATTATTTTACCCCGTTTTGGTAATTGGTAAATTCAATTATTTTTTAACTATAACACAATTAAATATGTTTATTAAGCGGCCTATCCCGCGTAATAGGCCCCCAAGCTTCTCCGGTAACAAATTGGTGAACCACCGGACTATTGGTATTCTTTATCTCCTGGGGCGTTCCAGCCATTATAATCTCACCCTGATAGAGCATGGCTATCCTGTCAGCTATTTTATAAGCGCTGGTCATGTCATGGGTTACTGCTATAGAAGTAACCTTTAATTTATCATGTAACTCTAAGATCAATTCATTTATGGCATCGCCCATAATTGGGTCAATACCAGTGGTAGGTTCATCATAAAGAACGATCGAAGGCCTCATCGAAATAGCCCTGGCAAGCCCCACCCTTTTTTTCATCCCCCCGCTTAACTCGGCGGGCTTTAAATCTTCTATGCCCACCAATCCTACAAGCTCAAGTGACTGTTTGATACGCTCGTTTATTTTTTCTTCACCCTGAAGAGTGTGTTCGACTAACGGGAATCCTACATTCTCTCCTACGGTTAATGAATCAAAAAGGGCTGCTCCTTGAAATAACATCCCAAACTTCAGTCTTATTTTATTCAGTTCTCTGCCTTCTAATGTAGTTATATCCTGACCGTCGATCAGGATCTGGCCGGAGTCCGGCTTTAATATTCCGATTATATGCTTCAACAACACGCTCTTACCCACACCGCTTCTGCCAATAATAACCATGGTCTCACCGGTCTGAACGGTAAGATTAAGGCGATCCAGCACCTTATGGCCCTGAAGGCTTTTAGTTAAGTTCTTTATCTCTATCATCTACCCGCTACTCTTTTTATCTGTGTTTTAAAATACAAAATAAAACAGCGCTGTGAACAAACAGTCTGCCGCGATAATCATAATGAACGAGGTAACTACCGAGGTGGTAGTAGCCCGGCCCACGCCTTCAGCTCCTCCGCTGGTATTAAAACCTTGATAACAGCCTACAATTGTAATGATAATCCCGAAAAACACCGACTTTATCAATCCTGTATATACGTCTTTAAAAATCAGCGTATCCCAGGTCATATTAATATACATACGAGAATTAATTCCCAATTTCATTACGCTTACTATATACCCCCCGGCCATCCCGACAATATCGGCATAGAGAGTAAGGACCGGCAGCATTATCAGGCCGGCCAGCAGTCTGGGCGTAACCAGGTACTTGGTAGGATTAGTAGCTAATGTCTGGAGGGCATCGATCTGTTCAGTAACCTTCATGGTGCCTAATTCGGCCGTGATCGAAGCGCCTACCCTGCCGGCAACAGCCAGGGCAGTAAGGACCGGGCCTAACTCTCTAGCCATAGACACGGCCACCAACCCGGAAACATACATCTGCGCCTGAAACTGGCGCAGGGAATAGACAGACTGTAAAGCCAGGACCATACCGGTAAACATAGCGGTTAAAGAAACGATCGGCAGGCTCATAACCCCTATTTTGCTCATCTGGTCAACAATTTCTTTTTTTCTTAACGGCGGGATAAACGCCCAGTATATCGCCCGATAACATAAAAAAGTCAGGCCGCCCACAGAACCAATAAAAAGTAAGACTTTATGCCAGTATTTTTTTATCATAGTTAAAATTTAAACTTATGCTCCAGGCCTAAAAAATTTTCATCTTCTTTCATCTGCATCTTGAGGCTTTTTTTATCGCTTAATATATATTCCAGCTCCAGCTGGTTGTCAAACTGCCTTTCTTCGTTAATATACGTTTTAAAATTAATTCGAAAGTCTTCGCCGATATTCTTACCCAATTGGATTTGATCGCTTTGCCACTTTCTGGTTACCTCCCACCCGCTCCAGACCAGGGCACCGCTTTCAGCCATCACTGTTACACCTTCCAATATATTTTCTTTTTCAAAATTAATCTCCCCGCCCATAATGAACGATCCTTCCTGTTTGTAAATCCTTGACTCATCGATCGCCAGAAATTTAGCGTTGCCGTTCAGATTCACATTTATTGATTCATAATTCCCCAATTTTATTAAAAAACCCTTCTTTGATTCAAAACGGCCTTTCACTTCAGGGTTGCTCAACGGACCCAGTAATCTGAAATCAGCCTTTACCTTTCTGGCGGTAAAAACATTTCTGTCTGGACAAATAAACGGGCTTAGCTCATCTAAATTTTCGGCTGCTACCGTTAACCTAAGGTCAATAATATATGGGAATTTCAGCGAGACACGTCCGGAAAGAGCTAAATTTTCCCCAAAACTTAAAGACAACACCTCCAGGACATCCGACTGCACCCGATAGCAGCAATCCAGCTCTTGAAACGGTTTGTAGTCTAAAATCAAATTTTGACTATTTATCCTGCCTTCTGTAATAATAAACGACCGTTCTGCCGTTTTCAGCTTGCCCGATAAATTAAACTCGCTCACTACATCCAGCGTTTTGAAATTAATGTGATTTAGCTTTAGGTCTATTTCAAAATCCGGTTTTAAAAATTTACCCGACAAAACCAACTTAGGGTCTTCGGAGCCGTCACCAAGTAAGAAAGTTATTGTTTGGCCAATTGATAATTTTCCTTTAAAAGGCACGGTCATACGGTCCAAAAAATTGAAATTACCCTCCAACCAAGACTTCTCCAATCCTCCTTTAAGATTAAATGCGACCCTGAGGCATCTGCTCTCTGCGTTGATAAGCAAGTTACAATCAAGGGGCTTAGAAATCTGTTTAGCAAGCTGTCCGTCTACGGTTAATAAAAAATCGTCCTCTTCTTCTATGCCCTGAGAAAAGCTCAAGCTTAAATTAAACGCGTCGTTTGGGGGATCTATCCTGCCGTATAAATAAGACTGACCGGATCTAAGCTCGACTTTATAATTGGCAACATCGGAAAACCTGACTGTTCCGTAAACATTTTCTTTTTCAACCGCTACCCCGGTAATTTCATCACGCCAGCGTAATTTGCCTTTGCTAATTATAACTATCTGCGGAGAATCGAATTTCCTCAAGACCATATCCCAGAGTTTATATCTTATAATTACTTTGTCAAATCCTGCCGAAAATGCAAACCGGGAACTCTTGCGGCGGACACAGACATTATCAATAATTAGATTATTGACCAGGCCAAATCTAACTTTTTTTGCCGAGACCTCCATGTTCAATATCCGGCTTATTCTGTTAACTATATACAGCTTGAACTCCTTGTCTATGTTAACATTGGCGCCGAGATCCACAATCAAATAGGCCAGGAGAATAAGAAAAATAACTGCCAACAGTAGTTTTCTCATTTAAACCTGTTTATTTAAATGTCAAGTGGTCTTTTTCGAGCAAAACCTTTATCACGCCGCTCTTTTTAAGTCCGCCTTTCAGCATCTGTTCAGACAGAGGGTCTTCAATAAAATTCTGAATAACCCTCCTTAACGGCCTGGCGCCGAGAACAGGATTAAACCCTTTTTCAACTAAAAAATCTTTGGCTTGAAGGCTCAGCTCTATTGAAACCGACTGTTCGCTTAAACGCTCCTTAACATCCTCTAATTCTATATTCACTATTTCGTTCAGATCTTTTTTGGTAAGCTGGTGAAAGACTATCGTGTCGTCTATTCTGTTTAAAAATTCCGGTCGAAAAACCCTTTTAGCCTCATCTACTAATTTCTCCTTCATGGCCTTATAGGTAACTTCTTCTTTTTGCGGAGAAAATCCTAATGCCCCCTGTTTTTTTAACATCTCTGCTCCGAGATTAGAGGTCATTATTATGATGGTACTTCTAAAATCAACTTTTCGGCCAAAACTGTCGGTAAGCCTGCCGTCTTCCAGTACCTGGAGAAGAATATTAAATACATCCGGATGTGCCTTCTCTATCTCATCAAGCAATATCACCGAATAAGGCCTTCTTCTTATCTTTTCAGTAAGTTGTCCTCCTTCTTCATAACCCACATAACCCGGTGGAGCACCCACCAGCCTGGAAATATTAAATTTCTCCATATATTCCGACATATCCAACTGTACTATGGCATCTTCATTGCCGAACATAAATTTAGCCAGGGACCGGGCTAAAAGTGTCTTTCCTACGCCGGTAGGCCCCATAAAAACAAAACTTCCGATAGGCCGTTTTGCATCCTTCAACCCGGCGCGAGAACGTCTGACTGCCCGGGCAATGGCGCTGACAGCCTCATTCTGGCCCACAACCCTTTTATGAATTTCTTCTTCCATCTTAAGCAACCTCTTGCTTTCTTTTTCCTTAAGGGTGGTTATTGGAACACCTGTCCATTTAGCAACGATCTCGGCTATATCGGATTCCGTGACCTCGATTTCCATTTCTATCTTGCTTTCTTTCCAATTTTTTTTCGCCTTGCTTAACTGCTCCTTTGCTTTTCTTTCTTTGTCGCGCAGACTGGCTGCCTTTTCAAAATCCTGGGCCTTAACCGCTGCTTCTTTTTCTTTTCCGGCTTCCTGGATATCCTTCTCTAATTTCTTCAGGTCCGAGGGAGCAGTTGTAACCGAAAGCCTGGCTTTAGCCCCTGCCTCATCTATTAAATCTATCGCCTTATCGGGAAGATGCCTTCCGCTAATATAACGGTCCGACAACCTGGCCGCTGCCTCTAAGGCTTTGTCAGTTATCTTAACCCGATGATGAGCTTCATATTTATCCCGCAGGCCTTTTAAAATTTCTATAGTCTCCTCGACTATCGGCGGGTTAACCGTGATAATCTGAAACCTTCTTTCCAGGGCAGCGTCCTTTTCAATATGTTTACGGTATTCGTTTAAAGTAGTCGCTCCAATACACTGTATTTCGCCTCTGGACAGGGCCGGCTTTAATATATTAGAGGCATCGATAGCGCCTTCAGCGCCACCGGCACCTACTAAAGTGTGAAGTTCATCAATAAAAATAATGATATTTTCGTTCTGTCTTATCTCATCCATAGCTGCTTTAATTCTTTCTTCAAACTGCCCGCGATATTTTGTTCCGGCCACCATTAAAGCCAGATCCAGGATAATTAATCTTTTCTCCCTCAACACCTCAGGAACATTACCGGACATTATCTTTTCAGCCAAGCCCTCAACAATCGCTGTCTTGCCAACACCCGCCTCTCCCAAAAGCACAGGATTATTCTTTTTTCTTCTGCTCAGGATCTGAGTTATCCTTTCGATCTCTTCGGCTCTGCCAATAACCGGATCCAGCTTTCCCTCTTGAGCCAATTTTGTCAGATCTCTTCCAAAAACATCCAGGACCGGTGTTTTGGTTTTTGTCTCAGCCGGCCCGCCGGGAGCAGCCATATTCGCCTTGGGAGTAGCCGAGCCTAGAAGCCTCATTATTTCCTGACGCACCTTATCTAAATCAAGCCCTTGATTAAGCAGGATATGGCTGGCCACACCTTCACCTTCTTTAATCAGCCCTAACAAGAGATGTTCTGTTCCAATATAATTATGGCCCAGTCTCCTTGCCTCATCCATAGCCAATTCTAGGGCCCTCTTTGCCTTTGGGGTAAAAGGGATATCTCCGGAAACTATGGTGCTGGGGCCGGGTTGAACTAACTTTTCCACTCCCAACCGAAGAGTCTGCAGGTTCAGGCCCAAATTCTGCAGCACTGCCGCAGCTACACCTTCACCTTCTTTAATCAGCCCTAACAAAATATGTTCAGTGCCGATATAATCGTGATTGAAGCGTCTCGCTTCTTCCTTGGCCAAAATAATAATTTTTCTGGCCCGTTCTGTAAATCTATTAAACATGCCCGAGTCCTCCTCTATTTTTCTCCTAACTCTCTCCTGAGTAAATCCGCCCTTTTAATATCTCTCTGCATCGGTGTCAAAACCTTTCCTTCTATCTTTTGCAAATGAGCTGGCTGGGAAAGAATAAAAAGCCTGTTCACTTGGGCCTTGTCCAGACTCTTCAGCAAACCTATATCTACGCCCAGCCTGATCATTGACAACAACCCGATGGTCTCAGAGCTGGAAATAAGATGGGCGCTTTTTAGCGTGCCATAGGAACGCCAGATACGGTCGGAAACCCTTTCTTTATTCCGGCTCATAACTGTTCTACGCGCTTCATTCTCATAAGCCACGATTTGTCTTACAACCCGCTCTACGTTATCAAGCAGTTCTTCTTCGCTGTGGCCAAGGGTAATCTGATTTGAAAACTGAAACAGGTTTCCGGATGCTTCTGTGCCTTCTCCATACAACCCCCGGGCAGCTACGCTCAATTTATCCAGGGCCTGCAGGACCTTGTTTATTTGTTTAGTCATTACCAGCGCAGGCAGGTGGAGCATTACCGAAGCCCTAAGGCCCGTGCCTACATTAGTCGGACAAGCAGTAAGGTAGCCCCATCTGTGGTCAAAAGCGAAATTAAGCTTCGTCTCCAGTTCCCGGTCTATTTTGGCTGTCAATCTCCAAGCTTCTAATAAATTAAACCCGGATTGTAAAACCTGGATGCGCAAGTGATCTTCCTCGTTGACCATAATACTTACCACCTCTTGTTTGCTGATAACTACCGCTTTATGATTTTTACCTTCGGCATGTTCACGGCTGACAAGATGCCGTTCCAAAAGAAATTGCTTATCCATGTCCGATAGCTTATCTAACCTTAAAAAAAGCATCTTTTTTAAATACCTTGAGGAACGGACAGCTGGTTCGATCAAAGACAATATTTCTTCCTCTTTCTTTTTATCCGCCCAGTGAGAAAACGGCAGGCCATCCACATTCCTGGCAAGCCTTATTCGCGAACTCATCACTATGCCGGACCGGGGGCCTGTTCCTCTTAACCATTCGCTATTTTGATAAAGCAGGTCATCTAATTTCACCGTTTGTTTTTTCTCCCTTTTTCCAAATCCCTAATTTGGTCACGCAGTTTTATTGCTTCTTCGTATTCTTCAAGTTGAATGGCCTTCTGTAACTCTGCGCGTAAATTATCAAGTTCAAGTTGAGCTTTGGCTTTTTTGACCCGTTTTACAGGAAATTTGCCAAGATGGTGGTTAGAGCCGTGGATCCTTTTTAAAAGAGGTTCCAGTGCCTCTTTAAAGGTTTGATAACACTGGCTGCAGCCAAACCGGCCCATTTTTTTAAAATCACTGTAACCCAAACCGCAACCGGGGCATTTTTTTTGAGCCACTTTTGTCGGTTCAAGGATAGCATCCAGGTCGGTCAATCCTCCCAGGAGATCTGCCAAAGAAAAAGGATGTTCTATAGATGCTTCTTTTTTATGCGCGCACTCTTCGCAAAGATGAAGCTCGGTCATCTTATTGTCTATTATCTCTGTAATGTGAACACTTGCCTCTTTCTTGCCGCATATGTCACACAGCATTTATTTATACCCCCTAAAATCTACTTGCTTACGCTCGTGAAATATATGGAAATTTCATCGTCTGATTTGACAATCTATTTCTATGAGACTCTTCTTTGAAATTCTTCCAATTTCCATTAATTTCTATGAAATTCTTCCTTTAGAGACTCTTCCTATTTCTATTTAGTATTTTACCCCTTCGGTTTCAGTCAACTTTCTGAACTCTTTTATTAATCTTGCGGTTAGCTTACCCGGTTTTCCTTTTCCGATAACCCGGCCGTCTATTTCAACCACCGGAATAATTTCAGCCGCAGTCCCGGTCAAAAAAGCCTCATCGGAAATATACAGTTCGTGCCTGGTCAGAACATGCTCATGGTTCGGGATATTAAATCTATTGGCTATTCCTAACACACTATCCCGGGTAACCCCCCGCAAAGTGCCCATGCACTGGGGCGGAGTAAAAAGCTCATCTTTTTCTACAATAAAAATGTTATCGCCGGTGCATTCAGCTACATAACCCATAGAATCAAGCATTATCGCTTCCTGATAACCACAATTTATCGCTTCGATCTTTGCCAGAATATTATTTAAGTAGTTTAACGACTTAATCTGGGGATTAACCGCTTCGGGAAGATTACGTACCGTAGGCACGGTTACGATCTTTAGCCCTTTTTTATAGAGCTTCTCAGGATAAAGAGTAACTTTATCAGTTATAATGATCACTGTTTCACGGCCTTTGCACTTACGGGGGTCTAATCCCAAATCGCCTTCTCCCCGGGTAACCACTATCCGGATATAGGCATCGCTCAACTTATTTGTTCTCAGCGTATTAATTACCGCCTTTATCATCTCTTGCTTTGTTAAAGGGATTTTTAACATTATGCTCTTGCTGGAATCAAAAAGCCTGTCAATATGCTCTTTTAACTTAAAAATCAGCCGGTTATAGGACCTGATTCCTTCAAATACACCGTCACCATATAGCAGGCCGTGGTCAAAGACCGATATCTTAGCCTGCTTTTTATCGGTCAATTTGCCATTGATATAAACTTTTAAACCCATAAATCCTCCCACAATTGTCCGTCTTTCATCTTATAAACCTTGCCTGCGTTCCTGGCTATCTCTCCTTGATGGGTAACTACAATAAACGTCTGTCCTTTGTCTCTATTTAAGCGCCTGATTAGATCGTAGATCATACCTCCATTTTCAGAATCTAAATTTCCAGTCGGCTCATCACAGAAAACTACATCAGGATCATTAATCAACGCCCGGGCAATTGCTACCCGCTGCTGTTCTCCGCCGGAAAGCTGGCAGGGCTTATGAGTTACCCTGTGTTCCAAACCGATCAGTTTTAACAAATCAGCGGCCTTTTCTCTGACTTTTGACTTTTTACCCTTTGGACCGCTTAATTTTATCAAGCCCGGTAACATCACATTCTCCAGGGCGGTAAATTCACTGAGTAAATGGTAAAATTGAAATATGAATCCTATTTGTTCGTTTCTAAGCCTGGCTCTTTGAGAATCGCTGACCTTGTAAATTTCAGTATTGTTTAAAAAAACACTGCCTGAAGCAGGCCTGTCCAGTCCTCCTAAAATGTGTAGTAATGTGGACTTCCCTGCTCCGGAAGGCCCGACGATAACCTGAAGGCCTCCTTTTTCTATGGTTAAGTTTATTCCTTTTAAAACATCAAGCCTGCGTGTTCCGTTGTGATAGCTCTTGTGAAGATTTTGAGCAAAGACCACGACGTTATTCATATCTCAACGCCTCTATCACGTCAAGCCTGGCTGCCTGCCAGGAAGGATAAACACTGGCCAGCAGGCTAATGACTATAGCGCTCAGCGCTATTACTGCAATATCGCCTGCATTTATGCTGATTGGTATCCTGTCAAAATAATAAACGCTGGCTGGAAATACATCTATCCCGATCACTGTTTCTAAAAAACCCATAATTTTATTTAACGATCTGGTTAAAATCAACCCGCCGGCCAACCCAATGGTTGTCCCCAGCAACCCGACCATTAATCCTTCAAAGCTGAATATAGCCATTATCCCCCGGGAGTTCAAGCCTAAAGATTTCAAAATGCCTATATCTTTGGTCTTCTCCATCACTACCATGATCAGAGTGCTGGCTATATTAAAGGCAGCTACCAGAATAATCAAAACCAGGATTATAAACATTACCCTTTTCTCTAATTTTAAAGCGCTAAACAGGTTTCTGTTCAGATCCTTCCATGAACTTACCCAGTATGGAAAACCAAGCTCTTGTTGAAGCGTTCTTTTTACTTTATCTGTCCGGTGAATATCGTCTATCTTCACTCCCACTCCGCTTATTAAGCCGGGAATGCCGAAAAGCTGCCGGGCCTTTGGGAGAGAAATAAAAGCCAGAAAAGAATCATATTCATACATTCCGGAATCAAATACAGCCTGGACCGTGAGCTCGTATTTTTTGCCTCCTACCGGAGAAATGACCAAGCAGGTATCTTCAATGCCCAGGTTCAGCCTAGCCGCTAGTTCTTTACCTACTATTATACCTGTTTTGTTTCCAAAATCTAACTTACCTTTTACCAGGTAATCGGTTATTTTGCTGACTCTTCTTTCTTTTTGAGGATTTATCCCCCTTACCGCTGCACCAATAGAACTGCCATTAGCCTGGATCATCACCTGGCCGGTGATAAACGGCGAAGCAGCCAATACATGCTTTACTTTTTCGGCCCTGGATATGACCTCTCCCGGATTATCTATGCCTCCCGGATTTTCTACGATCAAATGGGAGTTAATGCCGATAATTTTTCTGGTTATCTCGTTGCCGAATCCGGTCATAACAGCCAATACCGTAATCAGCGCAGCAACCCCTATTCCTACCCCAAGAATAGATATCAGGCTGACCAGAGAAATAAAAGCCTCTCTCCTCTTGGCTAAAAAATACCTCCAGCCGATAAATAGCTCACAGCGCATTTTAAAATAAATGGTTAAATGGCTAAATGGTTAAATGGTTAAACTGAGGATTTGTATCCTGAATTTTAAAACGCATTTTTTTACAATAAGTTACGTTAAAATATTTTTTTAGATTTAACAATTTAACAGTTTAACAGTTTAGCCATTTATCAATTTAGCAGTTTAGCAATTTTTCCGGTTTTAGTTGCGGGAACAGAATAACATCTCTGATTGACGCTGAATTTGTAAGCAGCATGACCAACCTATCAATCCCTATCCCCAGGCCTCCGGTAGGAGGCATTCCATATTCTAACGCCCTCAAAAAATCTTTATCTATTTCTCCGGCAGCGTCCTCAACGCCCCGCTGCTGCTCAAATCTCTGCCTCTGTTCAATAGGATCGTTTAACTCTGAATAGGCATTAGCTACCTCAAGCCCGGCAATAAACAACTCAAACCGCTCTGTAAGCAGGGGATTATCCGGTTTTTTTTTGGCCAAAGGACAAAGTTCGGTAAATAAATCGACAATAAATGTCGGCGCACCTTTTGTCTGGGGCTCAATAAGTTCAGCTATTGTCTTTAAGATCTGAGTCCTGCTGACAACCCCGGCTTTAATATCAACTCCGCGCTTTGCCAGCTTGCCGGTTAATTGCTTAACGTTTTCCTCGGGTCCTATATCAAATTTTTCTTTCATTAATTCCGCAAAAGATTTCTTTTTCCAATTAGACAGGTCTATGGTTGTGCCCTGAAAATCAAATTTTACTTTCCCTAATACCTTTTTAGCTACAAAAGTAATCAAGTCCCGGGTCAGGTCCATCATGTCTTGATAATCGGCATAGGCCTGATAAACCTCGAGCATGGTAAACTCCGGATTATGCCTGGTAGAAATTCCTTCATTACGAAATGACTTATTGACTTCGTAAATTTTTTCAAATCCGCCTACGATCAATCTTTTTAAATATAACTCCGGCGCTATCCTGAGATAGAGATCGACATCCAAGACATTATGGTGAGTCTTGAAAGGCTTGCCGCTGGCCCCGCCGGGAATATGCTGCATCATTGGAGTCTCGACCTCCAGGTACTGACGCTGATTAAGAAAATTTCTAACCTCACTTATTATCTGGCTGCGGATTAAAAAAACCTTTTTTACATCTTTATTTACCACCAGGTCCAAATAGCGCTGACGATACCTGGTTTCTACATCTTTTAACCCATGCCACTTTTCAGGTAAAGGCCTGATGGCTTTGCTAAGCACAGTAAGCTGGCTGACATTCACGGTTATTTCACCGGTTCTGGTTTTAAAAAGTGTGCCTTCAATACCGACAAAATCCCCCATATCTATATTATTAAAAAAATTAAACTTCTTCGTTCCTATTTCATTGATATTAATATAGGCCTGGATTTTCCCTGTCTGGTCCTCGATATTAAAAAACTTGGTCTTACCATGGCTTCTCAGCGCTATTACCCGGCCAGCAAGATTTACTTTTAGCCCTTCTTTGAACAGGTCGCCGGCCTCATTTATCCGGTGCGACCTTTCATACCTCTGGCCATAAGGATTAATCCCGGCCCGGGTTATTGCTTTCAGCTTATTAAGCCGTTCGATCATCAATTTGTCTTTTCCCATAAAATATCACCTTTTAAACACTATATTGTATAAAATATCTAAGATTTTGTCAAGAAAAAGCAAATTCCTGTTATCTACGAATTAAAAGTGCACAGTTTTTAGACGATTTATGTTTTAAAAGTGCACACCTTAACCGAAATTAAAAATAATAACGCTAAAAAGGTCATTCTGAGGCCGAAGGCCGAAGAATCTCAG
>JAYELI010000038.1 GCA_034717435.1 Candidatus Omnitrophota bacterium | reverse complement strand
TTCTGAGATTCTTCGGCCTTCGGCCTCAGAATGACCTTTTTAGCGTTATTATTTTTAATTTCGGTTAAGGTGTGCACTTTTAAAACATAAATCGTCTAAAAACTGTGCACTTTTAATTTTTAAATAACAGGTTTTTAAAACAGGCTTGACTTCGGTCTGATTTTTTGGTATTATTTAAGACATGGATAAAAGAGAGCGGGAGAAATTCAAGAGTTTGTTGCTTGAACGAAGAGAGCAGTTGAGCAAACAAATAGACGATCTGGAGGAGCAATCTTTAAGAAGGTCCCAGCGGGAGTTTGCCGGCGACCTTTCCGGATATGCCTATCATATGGCTGACGTGGGCACGGATAATTATAACCGTCAGGTTAATCTCGGTCTGGTCAGCAATGAACAGAAAATTCTCTATGAAATAGACCAGGCGTTACTGCGGATAAAGGAAAAAATGTTTGGCAAATGCGAGGTCTGCGGCTGCAGGATTGATAACCGCCGCTTAAAAATCGTTCCCTATGCCCGGCTTTGCATCAATTGTAAAGAACTTAAGGAGCAGGAGGAGTTGAGTAAAGGGAAAATAAACTCGTAGATGGTGATTTTTATAATCAGTGTCTTGGTTTTAGCGCTCGACCAGCTTACCAAAAGATTAATAAGCATTTATTTCTACCTCGGCCAGTCCCAACCTATTATCAAAAACATTTTTCATCTGACATTAGTCCATAATAAAGGGGTTGCCTTTGGTTTGTTTTGCCAGAAGGCGGCCCTTTTTGTTTTTATCTCAAGTATAGTTATTATCCTGATTGTAGTTTCATTTCCAAAGATCAAAGGCCGGTGCTTACTGTTAAAGACCGGCTTGTCCCTGATCCTGGGGGGCGCGCTGGGAAATCTGATAGACCGGCTTGTATTCGGATATGTAATTGATTTTCTGGATTTTCGCATCTGGCCGGTTTTTAATATAGCTGACAGCGCTATTACAATCGGTGCCGGACTGCTGGTACTGCACCTTCTTAAGACCAAAAAACCAAAAACCTAATAAGTATAATTCACTTGCTTTTTGAGCAAATTTCCGGTATAAATAAAGATGTATTATAGAATTGCGACATAATCTGAGTATAACAATTTAACAATATAGCAATGGAGATAAGAGGTAATTTTTGTGTATCCTGTCTTGTTTAAAATAGGTCCGGTTAATATTTATTCCTATGGAGTGATGGTCGCACTGGGGGCTATAGTTGCCGTTTATCTGGCCCAACAGCAGGCAAAAAAAGAAGGTTTTAAGGCAGAGATAATAGTTGACCTGGGAATATATCTTTTGATTTCAGGTATCTTAGGGGCCAGGTTGCTTTATATCTTAACAAATATCAGGCAGTATCTGGTTAATCCTGTTGAGATAGTGATGCTCCATCACGGAGGCCTGGTGGTTTATGGTGGAATTATCCTGGCTGGTTTTACTGGAGTTCTTTTTTTAAAAAGGGGAAAACTCCCGGTCTTGAAGATAATCGATATCGTGATTCCTTATCTGGCGTTAGGTCAGGCCATTGGCCGTATCGGGTGTTTGTTGAACGGCTGCTGTTACGGCAGGCCGACTGATCTGGCCTGGGGAATTTATTTTCCGGGGACTTCCCTGGCCCTGCATCCAACGCAGATTTATTTCTGTTTGAATGCCCTGGCTGTTTTTTTAATCCTGAATATTGTTCAAAAAACAAAGCGGTTTAACGGACAAACCTTTATTTCTTACTTTCTTATTTATCCTGTCGGCCGTTTCTTTATAGAGTTTTTAAGAGGGGACAGCCCCTGTATTATCTTTGACATGTTCACGTTATCCCAGCTGATCAGCGCAGTAGTTTTTTTCACTGCGTTAATATTATATGCTAAAAAAAGGAGGATGTTGATTTGAAAGAATATAATTTTGTTGTTGGAACACATGAATCAGGTCAAAGGTTAGACCGCTATCTTACCGGGCATTTTTCCAGGTTGATATCCCGCTCCTATATTCAGAAGCTGATAACAGACGGCCAGATAAGGGTTGATAATAAAAATGCCAAAAGCCATTATCGGCTGAAGAGCGGTGAACAGATAGCAGTTGTTATCCCTTCGCCTTCAAAACCAGAGGCAGAACCCGAAGATATTCCATTGAATATAGTCTATGAAGACGAACATCTTATTGTGATAAATAAACCAGCAGGGATGGTAGTTCACCCGGCTGCCGGTAACTTTAGCGGCACGCTGGTAAATGCCCTTGTTCACCACTGCTCTGACCTCTCAGGCGTAGGGGGCGAACTTAAGCCGGGGATTGTCCACCGCCTGGATAAGGATACTTCCGGCCTGATGGTGGCGGCAAAGACAGACACAGTTCACCGGGCGCTGGCAAAACAGTTCAAGGACCGCACGATTAATAAAAGGTATCTGGTGATAGTAAAGGGGCAGATGGCTTTTAAAGAAGGCGTAATTGATGAGCCGATAGGCAGGAACCCCCGGCAGAGGAAGAAGATGGAAGTGGTTCAGGCCGGAGGAAAGCAAGCGGTCACCAATTATAAGGTTATAAAAAAGTTTGAAGGCTTTACCCTGCTTGAGGTTATTCTTAAAACCGGCAGGACCCATCAGATCAGGGTGCATATGGCTTATTTGAGCCATCCGGTACTTGGTGACAGTCATTATGGCCGGCAGTCTCCTCTGATAAATCGCCAGGCCATTCATGCCGCAGGCCTGGGTTTTTATCATCCGGTAACAGGAAAGTACCTGGAATTTAATTCTGATTTGCCTGAGGATATGAAAAAACTTGTCGTTTAACTTGACAAGGCAATTTTTATATGGTATAGTTAAACAACTTATAAAACCTTTAAACTGGTTCAGAGAAACTAGTAAGGGAAATAAAAATGCAGGGAAAAATATTATTTAAATATCAAACCCATCCAGGAATAAGGGATGGGTTTTTTAATGAGGACACAACTTATGGAACGAAGTGAACATAAGTTGTTGTCCGAATTAATTCTGAGCGATGAATTGCTTCTTTGAGACTCTTCAAGCGAAGGATATCCCGGGGGATAACCAGATGAAATTAAAACAAAAAGCAAGGATTATGAATAAGGCAGCTGTCCAGCGGACGATTACCAGAATAGCCCATGAGATATTAGAAAAGAACAAAAACACCAAAGATCTCTGTATTATCGGGATCAGAAAAGGCGGGGCAGTGATAGCCCGGCGCCTGGCAGGCAGGATGGAAGAAATAAGCCGCAAGCCCATACCCTTGGGGATATTGGATATTACGTTGTACCGCGACGACCTCACTGCAATTGCTGAACAGCCAATAGTTCATAAGACCGAGATAAACTTTGACATTACCGCTAAGACGGTTATCCTGGTGGATGATGTCCTGTTTACCGGCCGGACCATAAGATGCGCGCTGGATGAATTAATAGATTTCGGCAGGCCCTCCAGTATTCAGCTGGCAATCCTGATCGACCGGGGCCACCGGGAACTGCCGATCAGGGCGGATTATGTTGGAAAGAACGTTCCTACTGCGGGTTCTGAAACCATAGAGGTGAGGCTGGAGGAGTCAGAAGGCATAGATGAAGTGTTGGTCATGGAACAGGAAAAGTAATGGCTATGGTTAAGTGGAACAGAAAAGACCTGCTGGGATTAGAGGGGTTAAGCCCGGCAGAAATTAAATTGGTCCTGGACACTGCTGAATCATTTAAGGAGATATCCACCCGCCAGATAAAAAAGGTTCCTGCCTTAAGAGGCAGGACTATTGCAACCCTGTTTTTTGAACCCTCCACCAGGACCAGGGCGTCTTTTGAGCTGGCTGCCAAGAGGCTGAGCGCTGATACCGTCAGCATATCATCTTCTACCAGCAGCGTGGTCAAAGGCGAGACACTAAAAGATACTGCCCGAAACATAGAGGCGATGAAGATAGATATAATTATTATACGCCACAAGTGCGCTGGTGCGGCTGAAATGCTGGCCAGGGCAGTATCCAGCGGGGTGATAAATGCCGGAGACGGCAGCCACGAGCATCCTACTCAGGGTCTGCTGGATTTATTTACCATCAGGGAAAAGAAAAAAAAGATAAAAGGATTAAAGGTGGCGATCATTGGCGACATCCTTCACAGCCGGGTTGCCCGGTCTAATATCTGGGGGCTAAAGAAATTAGGCGCAGAAATAGTAATTTGCGGGCCCGCTACCCTGATGCCCCCGGAAATAGAAAAAATGGGAGTCAGAGTGGTTTATGACCTTAGAAAGGCCGTAAAACAGGCAGATGTAATTAATGTTTTACGTATTCAAAAGGAAAGGCAGGATGCCGGTTTTTTCCCCAGCCTGCGGGAATACAGCAGGGAGTTCGGAATAAACAAAGAGGTTTTAAAAGATGCCGGGAAGGATCTGCTGATTATGCATCCCGGGCCGATCAATCGGGGGGTAGAAATATCTCCTGATGTGGCCGATGGCCAGTATTCAGTAATACTGGATCAGGTAACCAATGGATTGGCTGTAAGAATGGCAGTGCTTTATTTACTGCTCGGCGAAACCAAGGTGAAGCTGTGAATTTATTGATTAAAGGCGGACGGGTGATCGACCCTGCAAATAAGATCGATAAGGTAATGGATCTGTTGATCGAAAAAGGGAAGATCAGCCGGATGGCCGGTAGTATAAGATCTGAAAATTGCCGGGTGATCGATGCCGCCGGGCTTATAGTTGTGCCCGGCCTGATCGATATGCACACCCATTTGCGCGAACCGGGCCGGGAAGACGAAGAAACCATTCTTAGCGGTTCGGAGGCAGCGGTAAAAGGCGGATTTACCTCGATATGCGCTATGCCCAATACCAGCCCGGCAGTGGACAAGGAGGCGGTAGTGAAGCTTATCCTATCCAAGGCAGAGCAGGCCGGTTTGGTAAATGTTTACCCGATCGGCGCAATTACCAAGGGCCGGGAGGGCAGGGAACTGGCTGAGATAGGTGAGTTGAAAAGGGCTGGAGTAGTGGCCTTATCCGATGACGGAAACCCGGTTGAAAACAGCCGGATTATGCGCCGGGCGTTGGAATACAGCAGGATGTTTGATTTGCCGATTATTGCTCATTGCGAAGACAAAAATTTTTCAGCCGGGGGAATGATCAACGAAGGCAGGATCTCGACTGTTTTAGGATTAAAGGGCATACCCTGTTTTTCTGAGGAGAATATGGTAGCCAGGGATGTTTCTCTGGCTAAGCTAACAGGGAGCAGAATTCATATAGCTCATATATCCAGCGCAGGGTCGGTTAGGATAATCAAACAGGCCAAAAAAGACGGTATCAATGTTACAGCCGAGGCAACCCCTCATCACTTTAGCCTGAGCGATGAAAACTTAAGGCTATTTGACACTAATTATAAAGTAAATCCGCCGTTAAGGACAGGCCAAGACATTGATGCCATAAAAAAAGCCTTAGCAGACGGGACTATTGATGCTATAGCTACCGACCACGCTCCGCATTCAGAAGAAGAAAAGGATGTTGAGTTTGATTACGCGCCATTCGGGATGACAGGGCTTGAAACTGCTCTGGGGTTGGCGATAAAAGAATTGGTTGAAAAAAGGATATTAACCGTTAGCCGGTTGGTAGAGAAAATGTCGCTTAATCCGGCCAGGATTTTAAGGCTGGATAAAGGCCGGTTAGATCCTGGCAGCGACGGGGACTTGACTATAATTGATTTAAATAAAGAGTGGACGGTAAAAAAAGAGGATTTTAAATCAAAGTCTAAGAATTCTCCTTTCATCGGTGAAAAACTAAAAGGAATAGCGGCGATGACTATTTGCCGGGGCAAAGTGGTTTATGAAAAATAGATTTATCTGCGATTTTCACATTCATTCTAAATACAGCCGGGCCACCAGCAAGGATATGGATCTAAAAAATATAGCCAAGTGGGCGAAGATCAAAGGCATAAGCCTGATGGGCACAGGAGACTTTACCCATTTTTTATGGCTCCAGGAACTAAAAAGCCTTCTTAAGCCGGCAGCGGGCGGTTTGTTTAGTTATGACGGCACGTTGTTTGTGTTAAGCTCGGAGATCTCTTGTATCTATAGTAAAAACGGCAGGGTAAGAAAGATTCATATTATCATCCTGGCCCCTGACTTTGAGACGGTGGAAAAGATAAACAAAGAACTGGGCTCTATCGGTAATTTAGTCAGCGACGGCAGGCCGATATTAGGCCTGGACGCCAGAGATTTGGTAAAGATAGTAATGGACAAGAATCCGAATTGTTTTATAATCCCGGCTCATATCTGGACTCCCTGGTTTAGTTTATTCGGGGCTAATTCCGGTTTTGACACTATTGAAGATTGTTTTGAAGACCAGCTCAAACATATCGGAGCCTTAGAGACAGGCCTTTCCAGCGATCCGGCTATGAACTGGCGCTGGGAAGCGCTCGATAAATACTGCCTGGTTTCTAATTCAGATGCTCATTCCCCGCAGAAGATAGGACGGGAGGCTAATATTTTCAGCCAGAAAATGGATTATTATCAACTGTTGGATGCTATAAAAAATAAGGACAAGGAAAAATTTCTGGCAACAATCGAGTTTTTCCCCCAGGAAGGAAAATATCACTGGGATGGCCATCGAGCCTGCCAAGTGCGGCTTGCGCCTGCTGAGACCAGGAAAAATAATTATCTCTGTCCTAAGTGCGGCAAAAAAGTCACTGTAGGAGTACTGCACCGGGTGGAGGAGTTGTCTGACCGAAAAGAGGGTTTTATCCCGGAACAAAAAATACCGTTTTATAGCCTGGTGCCTTTAAACGAGATTATTTCCGGGGCAATAGGCAAGGGTATAAGCTCTCTTGCGGTGAAGAATGAATATTTAAAGATCACACAGTCCCTGGGCGGGGAAATTACTGTTTTGTTTGATGCGCCGGAGAAGGAGTTGATCAAGGTGACTTTACAAAGGGTGGCCGATGGCATTTTAAACGCAAGAGAAGGCAGGGTAAAAATACAGCCGGGATACGACGGCGAATACGGCAAGATAAAGGTATTTAACGGGGAAGATAAAAATGCCGGGGCAGGCCAACTGGAATTATTTTAGTGAAACAACTTGACGCCAGAATATTATCCAATAGGTGTATTTCCGGGAAGTATTATCTGCTCAGGCTTAGCGCTTCGGGTATTGCAAGACTGTCCCAGCCGGGACAGTTTATCCATCTTAGATGTTCTGAGTCTCTTAGCCCGCTGCTTCGCCGGCCGTTCAGCATACACCGGGTAAGCGGCGCTAAAATAGACATTTTTTATCAGGTAGTTGGCAAAGGGACGGAGATTTTATCTAAAAAAAAGGCCGGGCAGTATCTGGATGTCATCGGGCCGTTAGGCAGGGGGTTTGAGATAGATAGACCAGGGGACTTTGTCTTAGTAGCAGGAGGAATGGGAATAGCTCCTCTTTTGATGCTTGCTCAAAGGTTGAGCCGCTGCCGGGTAAATAAGGTTATTTTGGTTGGAGCAAAGACAAAGAGCTTAATTTTGTGTAAAGAAGAATTTAAACGGTTAGGGTTTAAAATCAAGGCAGCCACCGAGGATGGAAGCTTGGGTTTTAAAGGGCTTGTGACCGATTTACTGGAACAGACTTTACGCATAAAGCATTCTTCGGCTGCTCTCAGAACAGGCAGCGCGCAATGCAATACAAACTTGTACGTTTGCGGGCCGCAGGAGATGTTGAAAAAAACAGCCCGGATTTCTTCTAAATACCGGTTGAAGGCCCAGGGTTCGCTGGAAAGAAACATGGCTTGCGGTGTGGGCGCTTGTTTGGGCTGCGTGATTAAAACAACACATGGTTATAGAAAGGTTTGTCAGGACGGGCCGGTATTTAACCTGGATGAGATAATATGGTAACACTGCCTGAATTATCAGTCAAAATAGGAAGGATAAAGATGGCTAATCCGGTTATGGTGGCCAGCGGCACGTTTGGCTATGGCCGGGAATATCAAAGCCTGATCGACCAGCCGGGACTGGGCGCTATTGTCACAAAAAGCATAACTCTCAAATCTTCAGCAGGCAATCCAGGCCCGAGGATCTGCGAGACTTCTTCAGGCATGCTCAATGCCATCGGCCTTCAAAACAACGGGCTGGATGATTTTATTAAAGAAAAAATGCCTGGATTAAGAAAGATCAAAGTGCCGCTTATTGTCAGTATAGCCGGTGACAGCATCGGGCAGTACCAAAGATTAGCTAAAGGCTTAAATGACGTAGCCGGCATAGCGGGATTGGAAATAAATGTTTCTTGCCCGAACATAAAAACCGGGATGGTGTTCAGCCGGGATCCTAAGTTGGTCTATAATCTAATAAAGGCTGTTAAGAAGGCAGTTCGGTTGACGATTATTACGAAACTTTCAGCTAATGTCACCGATATAGCCTCTATTGCCCGGGCAGCCAGGGACGGAGGAACAGATGCTGTTTCCTTGATCAATTCTTTACCGGCAATGGCAGTGGATATTAATACTAAGAAGCCAAAATTGGCCAATATTACCGGAGGCCTGTCCGGCCCGGCCATTAAACCCGTGGCTTTAAAAGCGGTCTGGGAGGTTTCCAGCAGGATTAAGCTTCCGCTTGTTGGCATGGGCGGGATTATGAACTGGCAGGATGCAGTTGAATTTATGATCTGCGGCGCTACGGCAATATCCGTTGGCACGGCAAATTTTGTCGATCCCCGGGTTAGCAGCCAGATAGTCAACGGGCTTAGTAAATATTTAGAAACCCAAAAGATTGATAACGTAAATAAACTTAGAGGGAGCCTTAAGACCAGTGGAAAATAAAAGGGAAAAATTGATAGTCGCCCTGGATCTCGACGGTTTTTCTGAGGCAGAAAAACTGATAGACCTGCTTTTGCCGGTAGTTAAAATATTCAAGGTCGGCAGCCAGCTTTTTACCGGTTCCGGCCCGGATATAGTCAGGGCTATTAACCGGCGCGGGGCAAAGGTTTTTTTAGACCTTAAATTCTGCGATATTCCAAACACGGTTGCCCGGGCAGTGAAATCTGCCGCTGACCTGGGGGTATTCATGCTGACTATTCATACCCTGGGCGCAAGGCAGATGCTTAAGGGCGCAATGCGTTCTTTGAGCGCTTTTGACCGGAGTAAGCGCCCGATAATTCTTGGCATAACAGTGCTGACCAGCCTGGATAAGGATGCTCTTAGAGAAATCGGGATCAATCGGCCGTTAAGCGAACAGGTAATCAGCCTGGCTGCCATGGCAAAAGAGGAAGGGCTTGACGGCGTTGTTTGTTCCGGCCGGGAAACAGGCCTTGTCCGCCGGCAGTTTAAAAATGATTTTCTTATTGTTACCCCTGGAATTAGGCCGGCTGAAAGCGCCCGGGATGACCAGAAAAGAGTTATAACGCCCAGCCAGGCGATAAATAAAGAAGGCGCGGATTATATAGTAGTCGGCCGGCCGATAATCAAAGCTCCTGACCCGCTTAAAGCAGCCAGGCTAATTCTAAGGGAAATGGAATGAAGATGTTGAAACAGGATCAAGTGTTAAAATTATTTCAGGATTGCGGGGCTTTATTATCCGGCCATTTTGAATTATCTTCCGGATTGCACAGCGGGCAGTATCTGCAATGCGCGCTTTTGTTACAGCACCCGCCGTTGGCCGGGGTGTTGTCCGAAGAGCTTTCCCGGCAGTTTAAAAAGGAAAAAATAGATGTTGTAATTGCCCCGGCCATTGGAGGAATAGTTGTAGCCCACGAAACAGCCAGATCATTAAAGGCGAGGGCTTTGTTTTGTGAACGAAAACAGGCAAAGATGACTTTAAGGAGAGGTTTTGAACTTAAACCCGGAGAAAACGTCTTGGTGGTGGAGGATGTAGTTACTACCGGCGGCTCGGTAAAAGAGATTATCCGGATAGTCAAAGAATCCAAAGCCAGGTTAGCTGGAGTAGGCGTGCTTGTCGAACGAAACCCGCAGGAAAAAGATTTTGGCGTAAAATATAAGAGCCTGCTGAATTTAAACATAGAAACTTTTCCCCTCAACCAATGCCCCTTGTGCGAACAGGGACTGCCGTTAGTGAAACCAGGAAGCAGATAAAGCTCATTCCCCAATGTCATATCCTTCACGCGTCATTCCCCGGCTTGACCGGGGAATCCAGACTACGCAGCAAGCCCGGCCCCACCACACCCCACACTAAAGGCCACCTCGCAGCAGGAGTATTTACCTTACCTGATGGCTGTCGCATCTTCCTGCCGGCAGTCCAAAACGGACTTAGCAGATCCCGAATAACAAAAAGCAACATCTTTATGTTAGCTAAATTTTAAAAGTGCGCACCTTAACCGAAATTAAAAATAATAACGCTAAAAAGGTCATTCTGAGGCCGAAGGCCGAAGAATCTCAGAAAACACGGTTTTATGGGAGATCCTTCGGTCGCCCTTCGG
>JAYELI010000037.1 GCA_034717435.1 Candidatus Omnitrophota bacterium | reverse complement strand
GTCGTTTCCATCGTAACTAGACCAGCTTTTGACATAAAGATATGTCCCGTCAGCGGCGATTACCCCGCAGGCCTCGGAGTTCTGGGGGGCAAAACGCTCTTCACGGGTGGAGGCTGAGGGCTGGGGAAGGCTCTCAATCTCTAAAACAACATCTCCGGGACTGGTTGAAGTATTTACATTCGCGGGTGTGCCGGCTTCAAAGTCAGCCTGAGAAGTTTGGTTCCATTCATAGGCATAACCAAGGGGAATTATAAAAAACATGAGATACGTGGTTAAAAACAACGTCTTTATGCTTAATCTTTTCATCTGCGCTTTCCTTTAAGGCTGCACAGCAATCGCTGCGGCATCCACATTCATTTTCACCACTTTCAATTTAATTCCCTCTCCTTTATAATACACTATGTCTTCAATGTTCGGGTCATTGTCATAATCATAAAGGTCATTACCCATATTCAAAAAACTCACCCCGTTTTTTAAAGAGGAATAAGCCTCTTGGTTAAAAACTATTTTCCCTTCGGGATATTCAATCTTGTAGCCTTTGATTTTTACTTCCGGGAATTCAATCTCTTCCGGCGGCGAACCGAATTCTATTGTTATCTTCCAGGTTTTGCCTCTTTTAGAGCTGATTTCCAGCACAATCTCATCACCCTGATGGGCACCGTTGATATTCACCAGTGAAAGCGCCTTGATATTATCGCTATCGGGAATCCCTATTTCACTGCCTTCGGTAATAATAATTCCCGAGCCGCGATTGCTTAAATTCCTGATATTTACAAAGGAAACAGCCTCTTTTACCTCTTCTTCTTTCCTTGAGACAACTATAATTTTAACCGCGGTGATTCGTTTCAACTGGCCGGTAGAAAGTTCAAGATTAGTATCTGAAGGTAAGATCGGCGCATTGGCATTGGCAAAATAGAAAAATTCGATTCCTTCTATTTCTACATCCGGGTTTCTTACCGGCACCTCGGTAATAATTCCCTGATAAACATAATATAATTTTTTCTCGGCGGTATCCCAAAAATACCGCATTCTTACCTCAGGCCCATAGCCCGGATCGGGATGATAAGTAAACTTCAGTTCAGTGCCAATCGGCAGGGATTGTTTAACAATAACGTAATCGTCCAGTCTTTCCGGTCCTATTTCCTTTCCGTAATAAAAAACAGTGCTCACCCTGCTAAACGCGCTTTCTGCGGGCAGTCTTGCCTCGACTATCGGTTTATTCGTCCCGGCCTTAAACTGCCTCTGGAGAAATATTTTATCCCCTCCGGATATAGAATACTCCAGTATCCGCGTATCTTTTTGTAGGGGGACAAAAACAATTTCATTGGCCGAGGCCCTGTAAATCTCCATTGCATCGCGTAAACCCTGCAGTTGGAAAGTTCCCTCAACAATTCTTCCTAAAATTGTCTGATTTACCTTATCGATAGACAGTTGGGCATTACCAAACCTCCAAACTTCCAGCGAACTGGCAAGCATTAAAACAACCGTTGAGGCGATAATCGAAGAAATCAATACCGCAATTAACAATTCTACCAGCGTAAATCCACGACTGCCTGAACTCTTCATTTTATCTTTTACTGTAAATCTTCAATCAAGGTAACCAGCCGGGCGACAGGTTTCTTCATATTATCAGTTTTAAATACCCGCACATGCACTTCTAAAGGGTCGGAGCCCGGAATAATAATCCTCTCCACCCTCCAGTCCTGCTTGTTTAAGGTCAAAGGAGGTTTTTCGGCAGGCGGGTAAAAAACGTTTCCTACAGCTGCCAGCTGCGCCTCGCTGTAATTAAGGTTTTTCATTTTCTCCATTTCCTCCCGTGCCAAGTCAAGAGCCGTGGCTAGATCACTGCTTCCGGCGACAGAAACCACACTGGTTGAAAATAACCTTAGTAACGGAAAAAAACAAACCGATATAATGGCAATGGTAACAAGCAATTCAATATAAGTAAACCCGCTATTAAGAGAAACCGGACCGGTTTTCCCTCTCATCAATAATTACCCGTATATACTATTCTTACAGTGCGTTCAATATCATTTGCTTCACCCGTGGAGATTATCGTCAGCACTTCAGGGTTGTGAATGACCCTGTAAGAACCTTCACCCAGGCAGGTTTTAGGAATATTTCCCAGGCCGTCGCGGTTAAAGTCTACGCCTTTTTTCAATTCCCATAAGGATTTACTGATTCCCGCCTCTGCTAAATAAAGCGCCTTTAAGCGGTCATATTCAACATAGGTATCGGTAAAGCGGGAAAAAACCATCAGCATCAGTGAACCGCCAAAAACAGTCAAAAAAAGCAAAACAATCAGGGTTAAAAAAAATATCGCCCCCCTCTGATTTATCCCCTCTTTAATCTTCATTACCAATCAGAGGGTTTTTGGCCGGCATTGTTTTTCCATGAATCATTCAGCTCGCTGATAACATTTATTACTATATCTGCCCTGTCCTTGATATACGCCCAACCGCCTTTACCGGTAAGAGGATCGGAAGATTTAATCGCAATCACTTCGTTACTGCCGGATGAAGAACTAACCATCTCGTTGGGTATTTTATCCAGGTAACTCTTTTGAATTCCCATATCCGAATAAGTAGTAGATAAAAGTTCATCTAATGATTCCGGATACTTACCCTCCTTTGCCCTGAATAAAGTAATTCTTCCCCGCAAGGTATCCAAATTGCTTTTGGTAGCCGCTACTCTCGCCTCCTTATCAAAGCCGACGAAATTAGGGATAATAGCGGCAGCCAATATCCCTAAAATAGTAATTACGATTAAGATTTCGATCAGGGTAAATCCATTTTTTGAACCGGCCATTTTCATTGCCTCCTTTCTTTATACTGCTGAATTAGATACGTCTATTTAAATAACTTTACCAGATTAAAAATCGGCAAAAGCACTGAAAGGGCGATAAACCCTACTATCAATCCCATAATAATAATCATTGCCGGTTCTATCAGCGAGGTAAGATTCCTGATCCCATACTCAATTTCTACGTCATAAAAATCAGAGACCTCGGTAAGCATCTCCTCGAGCTTACCGGTATTTTCGCCGGCGCCGATCATCTGAATAACCATCGGAGGAAATATGCCGCTGAGTTGAAGGGTTTCGGATAAAGACTGGCCTTCGGTAATTCCTTTCCGGCTTCCGGCAATTATCCGAAAAAGAACGCTGTTGTCAACGGTCCTGCCTACGACTTCAATTGAATATAAAAGCGGAATGCCGCTTTTGACAAGCAGGCCCAATAAACGCGTGAAACGCGAAATCAGGACTCTCAGGTAAAGAGCGCCGATAACGGGTAAGCTCAGCTTAAACCGGTCAAATTTATATCTGCCTTTTTCGGTTTTAACCCACCTGTAAAAACCTATAGCCGTTCCTGCCAGCAGAGCCAAAATAACATACCAGCGGTAACGCAAAACAGAACTAATTCCTAAAAGAATCTTTGTCGGCAGAGGCAGTTGTGTCCCTGCGGTTTCAAAGATATTAATAAATTTAGGCATAACAAAGGTAAGCAGAAAAAACACTATTAAAACAGCCATACTGATTATTACTGCCGGGTAGGTGACAGCAGCCCGAATTTTGTTCTTGATCTCGGCTTCGTGGGTGGCCAGCGCAGATAACCTTTCCATAATATTATCCAAAATCCCGCTTGTTTCCCCGGCGCGCACCATATTTATGTACATTTCTCCAAAAATAGAAGAATGCGCCTGGATGGCCTGGGAAAAGGAGCTGCCGCTTCTGATCCGTTCAACAACATCCTTAATTACTGCCTTAAGTTTTTTATGCCGCGTCTGTTTGAAAACCCCGGTAAGGCTGTCAAGCAAAGTTAAGCCCGACTTAAGCATGATCGAAACCTGACGGGTAAAAATTATTAAATCAAGATTGGAAATTCCCCTGAAACGATCGACAATCTTAAGCAGCTTAGAACTTCTTCCGGTAATATCCGTTATGGAAATTACATATAAACCTATTTTTTCCAAACCCGCGGATAACTTTTCCTCGCTGTCATACTCCAAAGTTGAACTAATTATTCCGCCTTTCTCATCCCGGACTTTGTAATTATAAATTGGCATAACCGAAAATAACCTTTAATAATTAAACTATTATCTTGATCCTGCGTCTGCGTTCTTTGCCTTGTCATAATAACGAATTATATGAGGCGTGATAAAAACCACCAGTTCTTTTATCTCCTCGTTTTCCCCTTTGCTCTGGAAAAGCATACCCAAGACAGGTAAATCACCCAATATGGGGATTTTTCTTTTTACAACCGAAGTGGTTTTTTTAAGTAAGCCGCCTATGGCTATTGTTTGTTCATCTTTAACGGTAACTACGGTATCGGCCTCGCGGGTATCAATCCTGGGCTGATTATCAATAAGAGAGGTCACTGAACTTACTTCCGGATGGATAGCCATGGTCACATAGTTATCATTGCTTATCCTGGGAATAACCCTTAATGTAATTCCTACGTCAATAAATTTGGTAGTTTCGGTAGTGCCGGTGGTAGTCTGGGTTTTTTCTTTATAGGGCACCTTCTCACCGATAATTATCCTGGCCTCCTGATTATTCTGGGCTATTATCTTGGGATTAGCCAAAAGATCGGCTTTCTGATTGGAAATTAAAGCATCAATCTTAAGGGATAAATCAACAGCATGCACTAAGGCCCCGGCAATGTCAAATTGAGTAAGAGGAAGTGAGGTAACCCCCGGCGCTCCCAGGACAAAAGTCCCTCCAATGCTTTCATCATCATCGCCGGCTTTAGACTGAAATAAATTGTTGTCGGTGTATGTCCCTCCCCACTGCAACCCTAATTCCTGCAGATCGGTTACGGTAATATCCACAATTTTGGCCTCAATCAAAACCTGCGGTATCCGGGAATCGAAATTCTCGATAAAGGTCTCTATTTCCTCAATATTAGCCGGTAAATCGGTAACAACTAAACGATTAAATCGTTCATCTATCTTAATCGTACCTTGTCCGGAAAGTAATTCGCCGGCAATCTCCTTACATACAGCAGCATCGATGTATCCTATATCGAAAATTCTAAAAATTCTGCCTTTTGAAAGGCTTTCTACGTAAATAATATCTCCCCGTCTTACATACCTATAACCGCTGATGCTCAAAATTGCCTTTAATGCTTCCTCCACGGTTACGTCCTTAAGCTTCACCGAAACCCTGCCCTGAACGTCTTTATCACAAACTATATTCAACCCATAGGAAGCGGAAAAACCGGAAATTAACTCTTTAAGGTCGGAATCCCTGAATTCCAGAGAAGTTTTTTTGCTCAATTTCTTTTCAATTTCTCTTTCGACTTCCCGCTTTGCCGTTCGCTCTGCCAACTCCCGGCCGGAAAATAATCTCCGGGGTATAGCCTCCGGCTCTATGGCCTCTATCCTCAGCAAATATTCCCGGGCCCTGGGTGTGTATTTTTTATCGGGCAGGTCTTTTTCAAATTCTATTATCTGGGAAAGATTCATCTGGGCCAACTGATAATTAGTTTGATGAAAGGCTAAAATCGCTTCATCGAAAAGTTGTTCCATCTCGGGATATGGCTGAACAAGCCCTGTCTCTACGGAAAAATGATATTTTTTCTCGGTAGCAGCGTTAGTAGCACAACCAGCCAAAATACCGGCTGTGGATAACAAAACGCACCCAGGCAAAAACCAAGCCGGTAGTTTATCTCGCAGATATGTTTTAAACACCGTTTACCTCCTCGTATAATAATTAATAAACCAATTTCAATTTTAACTTAACCTTTTCGCCTTTCCTTTTTAAAATTACTCCGTCCTCCAAAATTTCCAACACCTTCAAACCTTTTATATCATCACCGGCAATTACCGCCCTGCCGTCAATCACCGCAGAAGGCACATCTCCCCGCCAGATTACTCCGGATAAACCAAGATCCTTCAATTGGGGCAACCCGCTCTCTTTATCGGATATTAAGTATGAAGGAATGAAAGTGGTAAAAGGATCGAGCAATTTTGCTGTTTGCAGGTCTTCGGAATCTATCTTTGCCGGTCTTTGACTAAAAACAGAAGGTTTCTTCCTGCCGGGGCCCTGCAGAATTGCAGCTAACGACATCTGGGCATTAAGCAAAGGCAGAATATCAGGATCGGCTGTGAGCTTAAGGGACGTCACTTTGAGAAATCGGGAAACGTACTCTAACCTTTTAAGGTATGCTGTAATTTGGTTATATTTTCCGCTAAGAGAAATTGTTAAGGGCATTTTCTGATAAAAGTTTTTTTGCTCAAGCTCTCCTGCTTTCATAAATATAAATTCAAGGCTGTCTGGAACATGTTTGGCTGTAAGATACTTCAGCAGCTCTGAGGTATGATCTGTCCTGAACATCTCACTATAAATTGAATCCAGACCCCGTTCAAGCAGTTTAAAATCCTGCTTTACATCTTCCAACCTCTTTTCTAATCTTAAATAAGAAGGCGAAATCTGGTCTTCGGCTTTGAATGTTTTATCCTGAATTTCTCTTATCCGGGACCGCAGGCCTTTTATCCGGCAGCGATTTTGACAATGCACTGCCCGGTAATAACCTCCCCAGATTAAAATTGAAATTAGCAGAATAATCCAAATTTTTTCTTTTACTTTTAACGAACTAAATAGGCCCGATTTTAATTCTGCCATTCTAATTTATAACCCGCCGTCTAATGCAATTTGCCAATTATCCGGAACTCAATAATATCTTCTTCTCTTTCTTCCAGTTTCTTACGTTCCGTGGACCTAAATTCAACCTCGTTAAAAAGCGGAGAATTTTCCAGACTTTTTAAAAACTCGCTTACTTTTAAGTTGGAAAGCGTAAAACCCTCTATTGTTAAAATATCTTTATCTAAAAGTATCTTGTCTAACCATGTATTTTCAGAAGTTATTCTGCTTAATTCAATCAATACATCCGACCATTTAATTACCGCTTTTAATTCCTGCTCAAGACTGCTTTTTTCTTCTTTAAGTAAGACCGTTTTTTGTTCCCATTCCTCTATTTGCCCCTGAAGATGACTTTCACCCGCAACGGTGTCCTCCAGTCTTTTGACGGCGGCAATACACTTTTCTTCTGCTGTCTTTAATCTATCCTGCAAGTTACGAATTGTGGCAAATTGGGGAAAGGCATCGACAGCACAAAAAAACGCCACCAGCAAGGGTAAAAACAAAAGCTTGCTTAACAATACCCTGCTTTTAAACTGAATCGTCGGTTTTAGGACAATTTCCTCAGGGATGAGATTAATTCTCTGCATTAAATTATCTTTCTCAGGACTAAACCAATTACTACATCTAATTGTCCGGAAAACTCCTCGATTAACTTCTTGTCAATCTTATCTGCAATTTGTACATTCTTAAGAGAATCGAGTGTTTCCACCGGTATCTCCAAACGGAGATTTAAAAATTCCTTAAAATTTTTTATTTTACTGCCGCCTCCGCTGATTAGAATTTTATCAAGCTTTTGCGCGGCTGAACCAGATAACTGATAAAAATAAAAGTTAAGGGTATTATGAAATTCAGTGATTATTTTTTCCAGAGCAACCTGCATTGCTCTAAAAAACATTGATTCTTCCGAAGAAGCTTCCTTATTATCCCGGGAGGTAAGATAATGCCAATCTGTCATGGGAATACCAAATGTCTTTAATTTTTTTTCCGCTTCCTGAAAAGAAATGTTCAGATTATTGACCAGGGCAGACAGCAATTCATTGCTTCCGAACAAAATACTGCGGTTAAAATTCAAATTACCGTTGCTGACAAAGCTAAAAGAACTGTATCGGGCTCCAATGTTCAAAAGCATAATGACCTCTTCCGGTTTGTATTGATGATTTTCGAGGTAAGAAAAAACGAGTGAAAAATAGTCCGGTTCAATGACAATGGGTTTCAATCCGCTCTGTTTGACCAAATTAAATTGTGCCGTAATTATTTCCCTGGGAACAGTAATAGTCAGTATCTGCATCTGTTTAACATTCCTGTCTTCTTTCTCTCCTAAAATTACGAATCTGGCTATCTCTTTATCTAAATCAATTCTGTATTGTTGAACAAGCCTTTGCCTGATTGCTTTGGAAATTTCCTGCTCAGCCATCGGCGGTACTTTAACAACGCGGACGGTTAACAGCGGATTGCTGATTGCGCAATTTACAACTTCTCCTCCTGCTTGATGCTTTAGAACCATTTTTTTTAAAATCTGTTTTATATATTCGCTGCGCTGGGGGCCTGCGTTATGAAACCTGGAAGGGATAATTTCGCAGGAAAGTTTTATTAAAACAGGCTGTTCTTTTTCGTGGGACATCTTTAGCAGTTTTATGCAGTCTGTTCCGATATCCAAACCCCAGACATTTGTCAATTCCCGGGTGAAACCTAAACTCTTCATAAATGCGCTTGCCCAGGATTTGACTTTTTCTTTGATAAAAAGGCGGATATTTTTTATACTGCCTTTGGAAAATTTTGGTTTTAAAGACTCATCCGGGGGCATGGGCTTTTTTAGCGAAGTTGCCCGGAAAAGAGGTGAAAGCTTCCCGATCTGCTCCCGGGTTGATTTTCTGGAAAAAATAGAGAAAATAGGTTTTTTGAGCCTGGGTTCTTTCGATTTTTTCTCTGGAGGAATGTTTTTTAATACCGAGCTTATTCTTTTTTTAATTCTTTGATCCACTCTTTTTTTATTCATTCGACAATATTAAAAATTTCCCCGCAAAGATCTCTATAGTCTTTGGCGCCGGTTGATTTGCGGTCATAGACAGTAATCGGCCTGCCGGCGCTGGAGGCTTCAACAAGCGTTACATTCATATTAATGACCGAATTAAAAACCTTATTCTTGAAATATTCCCGGATACCTTCCAATATTTCTTTCCCAATATTGGTTCTTTTGTCAAAAAGAGCAGGAAGTATACCTAAAATTTCCAAGTGGTGGTTTAACCTGCTTTTTACTATTTCTATGGTGTTTAACAACTGCTTCATCCCTTCCAGTGGAAAATAATGCGTCTGCACCGGGATAAGGACATAATCGGCTGACGTGAACGCATTCACTGTTAAAAGACTCAGGGCCGGGGGACAATCAATCAGGACATACTGATATTGTTCAGCAAAATTACCGCTGCACAGGCTGTCTTTGAGTAAATTTTCCCGGCCGATAATATTTACTAATTCTATCTCGGCTCCTGACAGGCTAAGACTGGAAGGCGCAATGTCTAAATTAGAAAATGGGGTGCTAATTACTGCCTCCCTGAAACCAACAGCAGGTTTAACCAGAACCTCATACATTGATTTTTCCAATTTATGCGATTCTATGCCTAAACCAACAGTAGCATGCGCCTGAGGGTCAAGGTCAATCAACAAGACCTTCCGTTCTTTCTCGGCAATACAGGCGCTTAAGTTTATGGCTGTTGTGGTTTTCCCGCAGCCACCTTTCTGATTGGCTATAGCAATGATGGTTGTCCTTTTTTGTTTCATAAATATATCCCAGTTACGCAGTATTTAATATACAACAAATAAACCAACTTGTCTATTTTTATTATAAGACTTAATCATTTATGTTCTTACCCGCATACACCTCGTAGGTGTATACAAAAATCCTATACAAAACCCATATACACCTACGAGGTGTGTGTGGGTATTAGTGAATAAAAAAACCCGGGGAGTTCTCCCGGGCTTTTAACCTGTAACCTGCGGTTTGCAAGCTATTTATAGTTTACTTTATCTACTACTCTATTCTACCACTCTATTTCGTCATTCCACTCCCACTTAGGATCACCGCTTGATTATTTTATTCATTAGAACAGTCAACAAACAAAAAAGCCCGGGTTTTTGGCCCGGGCTTTAAGAGAATTTTATTCAACACTATTGTTCTAAATTATAACTCGCCCCATTCTTGTTCATGCCAAATCCAGCTAGGATCCCCGTCTTCAGCAGTGGGAATAGGCGCAGGAGAAATGACTATGTCTATTGGTGCATTGAATAATTGGTAGATTCCCAATTCTTCGGAAAGACACGGAAGAACTTCTGAAAGGTTCTCTTCCGATACCCCGCAGAACAAAAAGCTCATTTCTAAGTTACTGCCGCTAGGCAATTCAAAAAAGCCTACCCGAAGAGCATCTCTCAAATTAACAATTTCTGAAATATCTCTATCAATAAGGGTGCCGCTATTATCAATCACATAAAAATTAGCATCTAAGCGGAAACTGTGTATGTCATTCATAATCCCGTCAATCCCGCCCCAGAATTCAGTTGCTTCCTGGACAAAGAAAGGCTCGCTGGAGGGATCATTATTTGGAAAGTTATAGATAAACCAGGCCCCTCCGCCTACGTTCTCATTTAATACTGCCCCTGTTGTCCTATGTAACCACAGCCCATCAATTATTCCAAGAAACCCTTCTCCCGGTGATTCCACCACATCCCAATCAGCACCTAAATCGAGCGCACCACTACCAATTCCTAACATACAATAATCTATATATTGCCGGTATTTATCTTCTTCAAAAGATTCTCTTTCGCCAAATTTGGTAAACTCAAACAACAAATCACCAGTAGCAATACTATCAACAGTATTTCCGTGTGTAAGCGCAATTTTCATATCAGTCGGGATAGTATAATAACCTTCTGCTGCTGTATAAGTGGGATGCGTGCTGGTAATATAGGGGTCAGAATTATGTGTGGTCAAATAATCCTGCCAGGGCAGGTTTCGCAATTGACCGTTTTCAATCGGCCTGTTAAAATTAGTCCTCCAGTCTAAGGCTGTTAAGCCCGCTAAACTACCGGCAGAACTCCCTCTTAGGTTTACGGTTAAAAATTGCACTGTTTTTGCTGCCGGCCTTAGGATATACTGCTCCATTCTTACGCGAAAACCATGGCAATCGGTCATTACTTTTCCCATTTTGGCATCAGCTATCCGGGTCATGACATCATCCATTGCCCGCCAGCGGGTGTCTTCTCTGATGCCTACTACATCCTGCCAGAGCATATCTTTTATTTGATTTGGCGATAAGTCATTACCTTCGTACCCATCCCCCATAACCTCGGCAATATAATCAATATCTTCTAATAATTCAGGCGGTTCATACTCCTCAATTATTTCTTTTATTTCATCACGCACCCAGGGCAACTCCCACCAGCCGTCTATACCTTCAAAAGCAAAAACATTTTCTGCCCAGTCGTCCCATTTCTCTCCTGAAGGCGGAAATCCCGGATAATCACTTGCAGGTAGATTCCGATTTAACCCCAGCCCCAAAAACATATCAGCCAGTAAAAACAGCCTTATCGGATACCTTGTTTCCATTATATCATCGCCATCACCGGCATGATAAGGAAATGCATCGTCTACATTAGGTATTCC
>JAYELI010000036.1 GCA_034717435.1 Candidatus Omnitrophota bacterium | reverse complement strand
GCGACCGAAGGATCTCCCATAAAACCGTGTTTTCTGAGATTCTTCGGCCTTCGGCCTCAGAATGACCTTTTTAGCGTTATTATTTTTAATTTCGGTTAAGGTGTGCACTTTTAATTTTTAAATAACATATGTTCTAAACCTGCCTTGACAATCAACAAATTAGATGTTAAAATAAATTCACTTTTATGAATTACGGACATTTTGACCAGAAAAATAGAGAGTATGTGATTACCCGGCCGGATACGCCTACGCCCTGGATCAATTATCTGGGTGTGGATGAATATTGCGCAATAATTTCCAATACCGCCGGCGGTTACAGTTTTCATAAAGACCCGCGTGACAAACGGATTTTGCGCTATCGCTATAATAACCTGCCGGTGGACCGGCCGGGAAGGTATTTATATCTTTGCGACAAGGATACAGGCGAGTTTTGGTCATGTTCCTGGCAGCCGGTAATGAAACCTCTTAATGAGTTTAGGTATGAGTGCCGGCACGGCTTGGGTTATACCAAAATAAGCGCCGGATACAGGCAGATAAACAGTGAAGTTACCTATTTTGTCCCCCGCGGCGAAAATCTGGAAATCTGGATTTTACACCTAAAAAACTCAAGCAGTAAACCCCGGAATCTGGCGGTTTTTTCTTACGCGGAATTTTGCCTCTGGCAGGCAGTAGCCGACGCTGCCGATTTTCAATATACGTTGAATATTGCCAACTGCATTTCTGAAGACAGGATAATCTATCATCTAACCAATTATTATCCGAAAGCAGGTTTTTCTTCCCTGGCCTATTTAGGTGCAAGCCGAAAACCACAAGGTTTTGACTGCGACCGGGAAAGGTTTATCGGGCCTTACCGCAGTGAATCTAACCCTTTAGCTGTAGAAAAAGCCCGCTCTTTTAATTCCCGGGCTGTGGGCGGGAACCCAATCGGCTCGCAATCTTTTCATTTAAAGCTCAAACCTAAACAAGAACAAACTATCGTGTTTGTGCTCGGAGTTGAGAAAAACAAACTTAAAGCTAAACAGAAGGCCGCTAAATTTACTAAGTTAAAAGTTGCGTTGGGCGAACTGGCTGAAATTAAGAAAAGCTGGCAGAGATATCTTGATTATCAGGTTGCGACCCCGGATAAAGAACTGAATGCAATGGTTAACACCTGGAATGCCTACCAATGCCATACTACTTTTAACTGGTCACGTTCCGCTTCTTATTATGAGGCGGGTATTGGCCGGGGAATGGGTTTTCGTGATTCTAACCAGGATTGCCTGGGGGTCCTGCACTCTGTTTCCAAAAAGGTGAAGCAGAGAATTACGGATTTGGCAAGCAACCAGTTTAAGGATGGCAGTTCGTTCCACCAATATTTCCCTCTTACCAAAAAAGGCGATAAAACCGGGTATTCTGACGATCACCTCTGGCTGATTATTTCCACGGTCAGCTATATTAAGGAAAGCGGAGACAGGGCCTTCTTGGACAAGATAATTCCTTTTGCCAATGCCGGCAAGGATACGCTTTATAACCACCTGAGCAGGGCAATTGATTATTCCTTTAAGCATGTCGGCAAACATAAACTGCCGTTAATGGGTTATGCTGACTGGAACGATTGTCTTAATAATATGGGGCCGGGCGCAGAGAGCGTGTGGGTTGGACAACTTCTTTGCTTTGTCTGCCGCCAGATGGCCGAATTAGCCGGATTTACAAGTAAAAAAAAGGATAGTTTAAAATTCACCAGCTTAGCCTCAAAGATGGAAAAGACGATTAATCGGGTTGCCTGGGACGGCAGCTGGTACATTCGCGCTTTTGACAGCAAGGGAAGGCCGGTTGGTTCCTCAGATTGCCGGGAAGGTAAAATTTATCTTAATCCTCAATCCTGGGCAGTAATGGCTGGAATCGCTCCTCAACAAAGGCTTGTTAAGTGCATGGATATGGTAGCAAAGAATCTTGATACTAAATATGGGATAATACTTCTCGACCCGCCCTACCGGGATTTTGACCCGCAGGTCGGAGCGATCGGAACATTTGCTCCTGGATTAAAAGAAAACAGCGGCATTTTCTGTCATGCCAATCCCTGGGCAGTAATTGCTGAAGTTATACTTGGCCGGGCAGAGAAGGCGTTTGATTACTATAAAAAGATCGCCCCCGCTACCCACAATAAAATTGCTCAAATTCATATGACAGAGCCTTATATCTATTCCCAGTTTATTAGCGGCAGGCACAGCCCGGAATTCGGGCGGGCTAAAAATTCCTGGCTTACCGGTTCAGCAACCTGGAATTTTATTGCTGTCACCTGGTATATCCTGGGTATCAGGCCGGAGTATCGGGGGCTGCGAATTTCGCCCTGTATTCCCGGGCACTGGCCCGGATTTCGAATAAGCCGGCGATTTCGAAAGATAATATATAAAATTGAAGTACTCAACCCTCAGCGGGTTTCTCGCGGTGTTAAATCAATTACGGTAGATGGGAAAAAAATAGAAGGAGATATCTTGCCCTTCTTTAAACCAGGAAGTACCCACCGGGTTAAAGTTATAATGGGAAGCCGTTAGAGGAGAAAAAATGCGAAAAATTTGGATTTTAATATTAGGATTTTGTTTTCTTTTGGTTGGCTGCGGGCAAAAACAACCGCTGCCGGATAAACAGCAGTTGGTAAAGGAGCCTCGGGAATTGGTAATGTGGCTGGTTGGTTCAGAGAGCCAGGCGCAGGAGATCCAGAGAATTGGTGATGAGTTTTTTAAAAGCAGGAATGTCGTTTTTAGGTGTCAGGCAATTTCCTGGGGCGACGCGCATACTAAATATCTAACCTGCATTGCCGGGAATGTTGTCCCGGATATTGGCACAATGGGCCTTACCTGGGGCACGGAATTCGGCCAGTTAGGAGCAATGGTAAATTTAACCGAGGAATTCCCGGAGGATTTAGAACAAATCAGAAAAAATACCTTCCATGGTCTATGGGATTCTATTGATTACAAAGGAAAAGTTTACGGAATTCCTTTTGATATAAGCCTGCAGATTATGTTTTATCGCAATGACATTATTCTCGAACCTCCGACAACCTGGTTGGAGTTAGAAGATTTGTTAAACAAATTAAAGGCTCAAGGCAAAGGTATGATCTTTGATTGGGGTTCAATGAGCTGGATTGGCCTTGCTCCCTATCTTTGGCAGGCAGGAGGAGATTTTTATAATCAGGAAGGCACAAGGTCAACCCTGGATTCAGAAGAAGCGGTTGAAGCTTTAAGGTTTTTTAGCAGTTTTTATACTAAATTAGGGGTTCCCAGGACCCGGATTCCCGTAGAGCAGGGAATGCGTATCGGAGATTTTCCCTTGGTAATTTCAGGAAATTGGAAGATCGATAGTCTCAGGCTTTGCGCGCCGGAAATTAAAGGAAAGTGGTCGATTGCGTTACTACCGGCTGGACCGGCAGGCGCCCGTACTGCTTTTCTTGGCGGCCGGGTAATGGGGATTTTCAATGCATCGAAAAATAAACAGCTGGCCTGGGAATTTATCAAGTTTTTGTTCTCTTCCCGGATACAGAGGGAGTTATACCAGGCAGCGCGGGAATCTCAGGATTCTTATTTACCTTCCAATAAAACTGGCTGGAACATACTGCCGATGGAATCGGAGTTTAAACAGGTATTAAAATTACAGGCAGAAGATGGAAAAGGCCCGCCTTCAGTCCTTGGCTGGGATGAGAGTACACGGTTTATCGAACAGGCAATCCAGAAGGTAGTTTTGCAGGGGGCAGATGCTCGGGAAGAGCTTACCCGGGCTGTCCGGGAAATAAATAGACAGCTAGAACAAAAAAGGAGATAACGTGCAGAAAAGGGATCTTTTTTATCTTTTTATCGGAGTAGTAGTTATTGTTGCTTTGAGTATAACAGGTGTTGTCATTTTTAAAAAGTCAACCGGATTATTAGTTGTACCGCAGGGGCCTGAATTCCAGAAGGGAATGACCTATGTTGCATGGACAAAGGAAGGGCACCGTAATGCCGATTCAATTAAGTCAATGGAACAGTTAGTTTCTTTAGGGGTAGATTGGGTTGCTTTAGTTACCACCTGGTATCAGGACCGGGCAGATTCCACAAAAGTATATTCTTTAAATGAGAAGACTTCTTCTGATGAAAGTTTGCTCTTTGCGGTCAGAAAACTCCATGGTTTAGGTCTTAAGGTAATGCTCAAGCCCCATCTCGATCTCATCAAATCAGAAGGTAAATGGCGGGGAGATATTGGATTTACCAATACTGCTGACTGGCAGGCTTGGTTTAGCAGCTACGCCGATTTTGTTCTTTATTATGCCCGTTTGGCCGAACAGGAGAATGTTGAATTATTCTGTATTGGAACAGAGCTCACCAATGCTACTCTCAGCCAACCTGATTTTTGGAGGAGCTTGATAAAAAAAGTAAAAGAAGTATATAACGGACAACTGACTTATGCGGCAAATTGGTATCAGGAATTTGATAACATTGAGTTCTGGAATGAATTGGATTACGCCGGAGTCGATCCTTATTTTCCCTTGGTTAGCTCTTCTCATCCGACTAAAGAACAGTTAATGGAAGTCTGGAAAGACTGGCTGGAGATGATCGAGGCCTGGCAAAAAGAGATAGACAAACCGGTTATTTTTACCGAAATTGGCTATAAAAGCTCAGAGGACGCAACTGATGAGCCCTGGCGGCATTCCCCTGCCGGTAAAGTAGATTTACAAATACAGGCTGATTGTTATGAGGCAGTGCTGGCAACTTTCTACGAGAAACCCTGGTTTTACGGCGTATACTGGTGGCATTGGGGTGTTAGCCCTAAGATGGGCGGAAAATTTCACCGCGGGTTCACCCCTCAAAATAAACTAGCCCAGGAAGTAATCAAACAATGGTATAAAAAATCAGTTTCTCCTAAGGAATATTAAAAGGAGTTTATGCGCTATCGATGCAGCATTGTCTTTATTGTTGTCTGTCTGACGGTGATGTTTATTTTTAACTTGCCGGCATTCAGCCAAAACCACATGGGTACTGCAGAATTTTTACTTGAAATGGGGAAGGAATATTATAAACAGGGTGATTACCAAAGAGCCCTGGTCGAATTTAATAAGGTTATTTTGATCGAACCGGAAAATAGACGGGCCTCGTTATACGTTCAAATTATTGAGGAAAAAATGGCTTTGGAAGAGGAAGGTCTTAGCCGACAGGAAGCAGTAAAGCGGGCTTTAGGAAAGACAAAAGAGCCAACAGAGAAATTGGGAAAGAAACCAGCAGAAGAACCAGCAGACGAGGCAGGCAGGGCCGTTTCCAGCGGAGGGGCTTGGGGGGCGCCTAAAGGACACTGCCTTCTTGAATTATATTTAAAATATTACTGGCACAATTCCCATTTCGATAATGACGGAAATGAAATGGAATGGGAATTTGGCGGGGCATATAAAGAGATGCTTACAGAATTAAAAATAGAATACGGGCTTTATGATAAATTTACTTTAGTGGGATACTTTCCCTATAAGTATGCTTGCTGGAAGGATGATTTCGCAAAGCAGACAACCTCGGGCATGGCAGATATCCGGGTGGGTGGAAAGTACCGCTTTTTTGAGGAACCAATAGTAACTGCTGTTCAACTGAGGGGAAAATTCCCCGGGGGATATGATAAAAATGCCATTCCCGCCTTGGGAGCAGGACAGATAGATTTAGAGATAATGCTTCTTGGCGAGAAAAGCTTCGATCCTTTACCATGTTATCTAAAAGGAGAACTGGGTTATAGAGTCAGATTTGAGGATCCAAATGACGAACTACCCTATTTCTTTGAGTTTGGATACAAACCTATAGATAAGTTAACCCTTAAAATTGGGTTGGATGGGATGGAAGGTTTAAACGGCACAGGGAAAATAGATGATGAGGATTACACCAAAGGTGCCGTTGGCCTGATTTATAACCTAAGACAGGGCACAGGGCCGGCAGATTCTCTTGACCTTGAGTTGGGTTATGGCAGGACGTTCGCTGGTAAAAATACTGGCGCTGCTTCCGAGATTACATTTAAAGTTAATTGTGGTTTTCCCTTGTCTCTTCGGCCCCATTGAGAGTTTGAATGAAATACACTTCCAGAGACAATCTAAAATCCGGCCTGCATTTGGGCGGTCTGGGAACAGGCACGCTTCAGATATTTCCCGATGGAACCAGGGGTGTGTTTACCGGACAAAATAATTGGGAGCATCCCTTAGGCCAGCTCCATTGGTTCAGGCCAGGCAGCGCCGGTGATTTCAGGGCAGCCAATCCCTTTGCGATATACGTTGAGAAAAAAGACAGAAAGACAGCCAAGCTCTTGCAGACAGTTTCCTTAGCAGGATGCCCCACCATAAAAGAGATTAAATTTGAAGGCGCTTTTCCTATAGCTGATCTGGAATTTAAGGATGCCGATCTGCCAATTAAGATAAAGTTAAGAGCATTTTCCCCTTTTATCAAAGATGACTGCAAAAATTCAGGCCTTCCCTGCGCTGTTTATGCCTTTAAGATAACCAATCCAACAAATAGTACGGCTGTTGTTTCGTTGTTAGCCTCGGGAATAAACGCCAACGCTGATTGGAACGTAGGCAGGTTTAATGAAGTTATCAGCAATGGCCGGCTAATAGGCATTAATTTTCATAAAAAAAATCCCCGGCCATCCGATGAAACAGCAGGAATAGTAAGTTTGACAACCAACTGCCGGAAAGGCAAAGTTAGCTATTTCGGAGAGTGGCCCTACGCCAAAGAAGCATTCAGGGGCGATTTGAAAGACAGGCGGTTTGATGCCTGGAAATATTTTAGCCGCGACGGCACTTTACCTAATACCAACACCAAACAGCAGGCCTTTGGTGAATTTGACGAGTGGATGGGTGCCCTGGCTGTCAAATTTAAGCTCAGGCCGCATCAGACCAAAGAAATACCGATCTATTACAGTTGGTATATGCCGAAGCATTATTTAGGTCATATGTATCAAAATTGGTTCAAGGACTCCTGGGAGGTGGCTCAATACATTGACAAAAACAAAAATAGGCTTTTAAAAAAGACATTAAAATGGCAGGAAGCTCTAAAGAATTCCGGCCTGCCTGATTGGCTTAAAGACGCCTTGATCAATAACCTTTATGTTTATACTGCGGCAAGTTGGTGGACCAAAAAAGGTGATTTCGCTTTATATGAAAACACCGTTAAGTGGCCGTTGATGGATTCCTTAGATGTAAGGTATTACGGGACAATTCCCCTGGTTCTTTTTTTCCCTGAATTGGAAAAAAGGACTATGGAAATGTTTGCCCGGGCGCAGCGCCGCGACGGCCGCATTCCCCATGATTTAGGCAGGAGGCAGATTGATTGTCCATCTGATGGGACAACAGCCGGTAAACCATGGAAAGATCTGAGCACAAAATTCAGCCTGATGGTTTATCGGGATTATTTATGGAGTAAGGATGAGATTTTTTTAAAAAAGATGTACCCTGTTGTTAAGAAAGCGATGAAATGGCAGTTTTCTACTGATAAAAATAAGGACTGCCTGCCTGATAACGAAGGTAAAGATTCAACTTTTGATATGTGGGATTTTCACGGGGTAAACTCTTATACTTCTTCGGTTTTTCTGGCCTCGCTGCTGGCGACTCAAAAGATGGCAAAGAAGTTAGGCGACCACGACTTTTTAAAAAAATGCCGCAGGTATTTCTTAAAAGGAAGAGAGGTTTTTCAAAAAAAGCTTTGGAACGGAAAATTTTATATCTCAGGCTATGAGAATAATTTTAAAGTATACCCCAACTCTATGGTCGGCCAGCTTAATGGCCAGTGGTATGCTCATCTGTTAGGCTTAGGTTATATTCTTCCCGAACAGTCTGTTAAAAAGGCGGTTAAATCTATGCTTGAACTAAATGCCCGCGCTTCGGAATTTGGAGCGGTGAATTCTGTATTTCCCGATGGCAGGATCGATCACTCCAGTTATCACGCTGAGAACATCTGGCCCGGCGAAACCTATACCCTTTGTTGTTTGGCGATATATGAAGGGTTTGTGGAGGAAGGCCTGTCGTTAGCCCGTAAAACCTGGTTTCATTTTACAAAGAATGCCTTAAACCCCTGGTCCCAACCGGATGTAATCTATGCTAAAGACGGCCGATTGGGAGATGGTGAGCTGTATTTGCGTAATTTATCAATCTGGGGTATCCCATTGGCTTTGGCCAGGGTGTCCCGGAATAACAAAAATATAAACTTATTTCTTGGAAAAAGCAAGAAAAAGGTGTATAATTAATAATGAGGGGAGGGATGCGTTTTGGAAAAGAAAATAGGAAGGGAAAGAAGAGAGTTTTTGAGATTTGACGCTTCCTTGAAAATGCGGTATAAGATTTTATTCTCTGAAATAGAAGGCATTGCTACTTTGAAAAATATTAGCAGAGGCGGGATGGGGTTTTCGGTGATTAAAGGAAAGGATTTACTCAAAGATGCATCGGCAGACTTTGAGATAGATGTTCCGGGTGAGGACTATCCGATTTTGACTAAAGGGAAAGCGGTTTGGTTTAACAAAGTTTCTGCAGAGGATGCATCTTTGTTGAGTAATGGCGTAGAATTTGTCGATATAAGACCGGCTGACAAAAGCATTCTACTGGATTATGCATATGATCGCTGGGCTGAAAAGCAATCGTTGAGGAATAAATAAAGTGGATTTTGATTCTGAAAAGAGAAAACATAAAAGAGTAGACTTGTCTATACCGGTAGAGATTAAAAGCATAACCGAGGATTTCCCCCGGTTGTTTGAAGGAGCCGTTACCGACAATTTAAGCCAGGGAGGTTTGTACTTAAGGGTGCCTGAGAAGTATGTTGTCGAACCGGGTGAAAATGTATTTGTTCACATTTCCCTGCCGCGTGAAAAAGCAAAAGCCCCTCTTTTCTCCAGATTGGTCGGAAAAGCCAGGGTATTAAGAAGAGAAAAATTAACCAAGCAGGATCCGGATTGTCCGTCCTGCCTGGGATTGGCGTTAGAATTTAACAAGGATGCCATATTTTTGGCAGTGGCTAATTGAGGTTTTTAAATGGAACCAAAACAATTCCTAACCGAACTTGAGAAAAAGAATTGGGTAATTCTTGAAATAATAAGGAAAAACGGGCCTGTTACCAAGACCGACATTTCCCAGCTTACCGGAATAAATATAGTCACCGTTTCAAATTATGTTAATAAATATTTGGATCAAGGGTTGGTGCGGGGAAGAGGGCTTGACTCCTCGACCGGTGGGCGCAAACCGGAATTGGTGGAACTAAATAGTGATTTTGCTTTTGCTGTCGGCCTTGACCTGGGACCGCTTAATGTGCCTGCGGCGGATATGACAGCTATCTTAACAAACTTATCCGGAAGGGTAATCGTAAAATTAAAACGAAGCCGTCCCAAAGAAGACATAGATAGGTTGCTCGACAAATCAACAGGCCTGATTAGCGAGCTAATAAAAAATTCTGCCGTCGGCAGAGAAAAAATAAAAGGCGCGGGAATAAGTATTCCGGCGGTTGCCCTGAGTAGTTACCCGGCTATTAAGTCTCGGATTGAACAGGAGTTCGGTATGCCTGTTTTTATTGACAACGACGCTAATCTGTCTGCTTTTGGCGAGAAGATGATCGGGTTAACCCCGGAGGTTAAAAATATAGTCTATCTGCATTCTGAGACGAGTTGCGGGATTATAATTAACGGAGAGATATATCGGGGGACGAGCGGAAGCACAGGCGAGTTAGCTTTCAGGGAACAGCTTAGTAATGGAAACGGGTTTATCAAGGCCCGCCGGGGACCATGGTTACAAACCGGGGAGAGCGGTTTGAGAACGCTGACTTATGCTAAGCATATCCTTAAACAGGGAGTGGAGTCTGAAATAAACCAGATAGCTGGCGAAAATCTGGAACAGTTAACCTTCCAAACCATAACGCAGGCGGCTAAAAACGGTGATAAATTAGCCATGGAATTGGTCGAAGATGCCGGTGTAAATTTAGGTATGCGGGTTGCCTGTTTAGTTAATATATTTAATCCGGAAATGGTTATAATCGGGGGAGGGCTGATCGGCACCGGTTCATTGCTCTTAGACCCGATCAGAAAGACAGTAAAAAAGTATGCTTTTGAGGAAACTGCCAGTGCGGCCAAAATTCTTCCCGCCCAGTTAGGAGAAGATTCAGCAGTTGCCGGTGCGGCCGGCCTTGTCATTCGGGAAGTATTCTTACAGGCCTAGATGAAGAATTTTAACCTTACCATAACCTTATCCCAAAAGAAAATATTCCAGGACAAAGTTATTAGCGAAATAACCGTGCCTGCTAAAGAAGGCTGGTTGACTGTTTTAGCAGGCCATGCCCCGCTTTTAGCTATTCTCAAAAAAGGAAAAATAAAAATAATAAAGAAGGAAAATAACAGGCAAGAATTTGAGATTGAAGAGGGCTTTATCGAAGTAACCGAACAGGGAGTAACTATATTAGCTAAAAAAGCGTAATATAGCCAATGAATAATTCTTTTTTTCACTATCTTGGCCTGGTGATTCAGTTAGGCCTGGTAATAATAGTGGCTATGGCTGTTGGGTTATCTATTGGGGTTTTTTTAGATAGTAAACTGGGCAGCGGTTTTTTATTTACGGTTGTTTTTTCGATATTTGGCGTGGCCGGCGGGTTTAAGGCCGCCTATCAGTTGATCAGAGAAAAGGATAATGAAGCAGGCAAGGGCCTTCGAAAATAGATTAACTGTAGAAATATTAGGCATAGTTTTTTTAGTTGGCACTTTATTTTTTCTATTAGGAAAAAGCAAGATCTCTCTTGGCGTTGTCATCGGCGGTATGGGCAGTAGTATAAATTTTAAATTGATGGTAAAAAGCGCAAAGAAAAAAATTGAGTTTAGCGGCAAAAAAAATTATTTGTTTTTTCCGGCCGGTTATTTCCTAAGATATGCTACAATGACAGCTATACTTTTAGGTTTGTCTTTTAAGGGGTTAGAATGTTTGATCGGAGGCGCGATCGGGTTATTTTGCCTGCGGCTGTCGATATTCGTGGATACCATTTTTTATAAAAACAGATCATTACAAAATTAACAACTATCAATTTAAAATTTAGAATGTTAATTGATAATTTTAGTAGAGTCTTTTGTGAAATATGGAAAACCCACTAAATTTTTTAGCTTTAAAGATGACCTGGGTGGTTATCGCGATAGTAACCTCAGGGCTGGTTCTGCTTAAGGGGAGATTGAGCGTTGTTCCCTCCAGGCGGCAGTGCCTGTTGGAGGCGGTTAGCGTATGGTTTGATGATATGTTGAAGGAAAGCCTGGGAGAAAGCGGAAGAAAATTTCTGCCTTTAATAATGACGCTGTTTTTATTTGTGTTGGTTTCAAATCTGCTTTCCGTTGTTCCGGCTTTAAGCAGTCCAACTGCTGACCTGAACACTTGTCTTGGGTTGGGACTGTTGGTATTTTTTATAGCGCATGTCAGCGCAATAAGAAAACTGGGTGTTAAAAATTATTTAGGCCATTATTTTAAGCCTTTTTGGTGGCTTTTTCCATCCAATGTAATTTCCGAGTTTAGCAAGGTCCTTTCGCATTCTCTTCGTTTATTTGGCAATATGTTTGCCGGGGGCTTGATGCTTTCGTTTTTACCGGTTATAATGAAGATGTTCCCCGCTGGCTGGGCTGTACCTTTAAATCTGATGCTGATGCCGATGATCAATCTTTTCTTCGGGGTGATTATCGGGTGCATCCAGGCGTTTGTGTTTACGATACTGGCGGTTGCATATATTTCGGTGCTGAGATATTAACTTCTTTTAAACTATTAAACTGTTAAATTGCTAAACTGATAAATTGCCAAACTGTTATAACAATTTAAACTGGGAGGTAGATATGGACGCAGCATTTGCAGAAGTTGCCCGGCAGGGCGCAGAAACGATAAAAACAGTGCCAATTGACGGAACCGTAATTATCAAGGCAGCTGCTCTTTTGGGCGCGGGCCTGTGCATGGGGCTGGGTGCTATTGGCCCGGGCATAGGCGAAGGCATAGTCGGAGGAAAAGCCTGTGAGGGTATAGCCCGGCAGCCGGAGCTTCAAGGCGTGCTGTTACGCACCATGGTTATCGGCGATGCCATTGCCGAGACAACGGGGGTATACGCCCTGTTTATTGCTATGTTTTTGATAGTGGGAGTAAAAAGCGGGTTCTTTTTATAAAACGCGAATTTTCGCTGATAAAAGGACGCTAATTTCCGCTAATTAGCGAAATTAGCCAATAAAATTAGCGGAAATTAGCGTATGAGTCGAAATTCAATACCCGAAAAATTAGCGGAAATTAGCGTATTATGAATATAAATTTTACGTTCATATTAGAAATTATAAGCTTTTTGATATTAGTAGCTGTATTAACAAAGCTTATTTATCGTCCCCTATTGGGTTTTTTAGACAAAAGAGGTCAGGAAGTTAAAGAGATGTTTGAGCAGGCCAGGCAGGCCAGCGAAGATTCTGAGAAAAATAATCAAATATCAAATGAAGTCCTGCAGGTTGCTAAAAAGGAAGCCCTGCGGATAAAGGATATGACCCGGCAAGAGACAGATAAATTGCGGCTTTTGATGATCGAGGAGGCCAAAAGGGAAGCAGCCAGGATATTGGAAAGGGCCAAGCTTGAACTGAATGAAGAAGTCAAGCTTGCCAGAGGGGTCCTTAAAAAAGATATTTCTTCGATTTCTCTGGAGATAGCCAAAAAAATCATTGAACGCGAAATAAAAAAAGAGGATCATAAAAAATTTATTGAACAGTCCTTAAAGGAGCTAAGCCGTGGATAACTTAGAACTTTTACATGACCGATATGCCACTGCCCTTTTTCTGATGGCTGAAGAAAGAAATACTCTGGATAAAGTAATGGAGGAACTGGAGATTCTAAGTGAAGAGTGGCTTGAGGTCGGGGAGCTTCGCCATTTTATGCTTCATCCGCTTATTACCAGGGATGAGAAAAAAAGAGTAATTGAAAAACTATTGGGCGAAAGAAAATTTTCGAATACTGTTTTAGATTTCTTAAGCCTTCTGGTAGACAGTAAAAGAGAAAATTTAATCCACGGCGTATATCTTCGCTATAGAGACCTTTATGAAGCTAAGAAGAACAAAATAAGGATAGAAGTAGAAAGCGCCTCTCTGCTTACAGCGGATGAGAAATTTCTATTGATGGATGTATTGACTTTAAAATTCAGGGAAGAAATTCACTTAAAATTAAGAGAAAATTCCAGCCTAATCGGCGGATTATATGTGCGCTATCGTGACAATATCTATGATGACTCTGTCAGGGGGAAATTAAGGAAACTGGAGGAAATACTGTGCCCAGAATAAGGCCTGAGGAGGTTACCTCGATAATAAAGAAAGAGATAAAGAACTATCAACGCCGCGTGGATACCGCAGTTGTTGGCACAGTTCTGGAAGTGGGCGATGGCATAGCCAAAATTTACGGCCTGGACCAGGCTATGTCCGGGGAACTCCTGAAATTTTCAGATAATCTCTACGGCATGGTATTAAATTTGGAAGACAAGGTGGTTTCTGCCTGTATCTTCGGGGAAGATGCCTTAGTAAAAGAAGGTGAAGAGGTAAGGCTGACCGGAATGGTGTGTGAAGTGGGTGTTGGAGAGGCCCTTGTGGGCAGAGTTTTGAACGGCCTGGGCCAACCCATTGACGAAAAAGGGCCTTTAAAAACCAAAGAGGTTCGTCCAATTTGGCAGGTTGCTCCCGGAGTTATAAAACGCCAGCCGGTAAGGGAGCCCTTCCAGACAGGGTTTAAGGCAATAGATTCTATGATTCCTATCGGCAGGGGCCAGAGAGAACTTATAATTGGTGATAGACAAACCGGGAAAACAGCCATAGCCGTAGATGCTATAATAAATTCTAAAGGAAAGAACCTGATTTGTATATATGTGGCTATTGGCCAAAAGAAATCTTCGGTTGCATCAATAATAAATAGACTGGAGAAGCATGGGGCAATGGAGTATTCCATAATAGTCAGTGCTACGGCGAGCGACCCCACGCCGCTGCAATGGATTGCGCCCTATGCCGGTTGTGCTATTGGTGAATATTTCAGGGATAAAGGACGTCACGCCTTAATAGTCTATGATGATTTGACCAAACATGCTAACTGCTATCGAGAGTTGTCCTTACTTTTAAGAAGGCCGCCGGGTAGAGAGGCCTATCCCGGAGATATATTCTATGCCCATTCGAGATTGCTGGAGAGAGCTTGCAAATTTAGCGAAGAACAAGGCAGTGGTTCGCTTACCGCGCTTCCGGTTATCGAAACGCAGGCCGGCGATGTTACGACCTATATCCCCACCAATGTAATCTCAATAACCGACGGACAGATCTATTTAGAAACAGAACTTTTTCATCAGGGAGTGAGGCCGGCAATAAATGTTGGTCTAAGCGTTTCCCGGGTCGGGGCTAATGCCCAGATAAAAACGATGAAAAAGATAACCGGTACTTTAAGGTTGAATCTAGCCCAATATAGAGAGCTGGAGGCATTTACTCAATTCGGGACAGAGCTGGATAAAGCCACTGTCAGGCAGCTGGAGCGCGGAAAAAGATTAGTCGAGATATTAAAACAGGACCAATATAAACCGCTGGATATAGCCGATCAGGTCGTTATAATTTTTAGCGGGGTAAAAGGATATCTGGATGACGTGCCTGTTGGCGACATAAAAAGGTTTGAAAAAGAATTCTTATCTTTTATCAGGGAGAAAAAGAAAAAGTTGCGCAATAAACTGATCGCTGAAAAGGAATTGTCCGAAGAGCTTGAGGCCGAACTTATAGGGGCGGTAGAGGATTTTAAGAAGATATTTGTTAAAAGAAACACAGATTAGCTGTGAGCTGTGGGCTGTGAGCTTTTTAGCGCATAGCCCACAGCTCACAGCCCAAAGCTCACATTATGGCTACGTTACGCGAGATAAAACAAAAAATAGGTTCGATAGGGAAAATAGGCCGGGTTACTAATGCCTTAGAAATAGTATCCTTAAACCGGATAAAAAAGATCGAATCTGTTACTTTAAACTGCCGTTTCTATTTTGAGAAGATAAGAGAGGTTGTCTTCGGCGTCGCAGATAATGTCATTTACCAGTCTCACCCCCTGCTTGAAAAAAGAGATATCAAGACAACCGGCCTGATCGTTGTCGCAAGCGATAAAGGGCTCTGCGGGGGGTTTAACAGCAGTATATTCGAAAAGTTCCGGGAGTTCACTTCTTCAGAGGACCTAAAAATAAAACTGGTTTGCTTCGGAAGAAAAGGAGCAAATTTTTTTAAATCCGGGAACAAAACCGAATTACTGCGATGTTTCAATTCTTCTATAAAAAAAGAGCCGTTAGCTGATTGTCGGGAAATCGCCTTAGAACTTAGCGGTATGTTTATAGATAAAAAAATAGATTCTTTGCATATAATTTATAATAAATTCAGGACGCATTTATTAGGTAAAGCCGTTGTCGCACAGCTCCTGCCGGTTGGCTTAGAAAGACAGAAAAAAATAAAGAGGGTTCGCGATTACAGGTATGAACCTTCAGTAGGAGATGTTCTGGACGGGCTGCTTAAAGAATATCTGGTCAGCCAGATCTACCAGACGATACTGGAGTCCAACACTGCCGAAGAAATGGCCAGGATGTTTGCCATGAAGCAGGCTTCTGATAATGCGAAAGAGATTATAGACAGGTTGATCCTCAATTATCACAAGACAAGACAGGCGGTTATAACCAAAGAAATATTGGATATAATGGCTGCGTCTAATCTATAAAAGATAAATTGCTAAATTGTCAAACTGTTATAGCCATTTAACAGTATAATGGTATAGCAATTTAACAATTTAACAGTTTAGCCGTATAACAATGGGGTTTTATATGAAGAATAAGGGCATAGTCAAGACAGTGATCGGTCCGGTAATTGAAGTGGAATTTAAGAAGGGCAATCTTCCGGCTATAAATAATGCCTTGGAGATTAAAAATAAAGATATAGAGCTTGTTCTGGAGGTTCATCAGCATATCGGAGATAATGTCGTAAAATGCATTGCTCTTAAGTCTACCGAAAGATTAAAAAGAGGGATGGAGGTCATAGATTCAGGAAGTTCCATCCAAGTTCCGGTAGGGAGGACCACGCTGGGCAGGATGTTTAATGTTGTTGGTCAAACTATAGATGACAAGCCGGGATTAGCCGAAGATATTAAACGGGAGCCGATTCATAAAGATGCTCCGGAGCTGGTCGAACAAGTTACTTCCCGAATGATCCTGGAAACAGGGATAAAGGTGGTGGATCTTCTGGCGCCTTATCTGAAAGGCGGCAAGATCGGTTTGTTCGGAGGGGCAGGTGTGGGAAAAACCGTAATAATAATGGAGTTGATCAGAAACATAGCGATAGAGCACGGAGGGGTAAGTATATTTGGAGGAATTGGCGAGCGGACGCGCGAGGGAAATGATCTTTGGCGTGAGATGAAAAAAACAGGAGTGTTGGATAAAACCGCCTTGGTGTTTGGCCAGATGAACGAGCCGCCGGGCGCCAGGTTCCGGGTGGGCTTAAGCGCTCTTACTATGGCAGAATACTTCAGAGACCGGGAGTCAAAGGATGTATTATTTTTTATTGATAATATATTCCGTTTTGTTCAGGCGGGAAGCGAGGTTTCTGCTTTGTTGGGCAGGATGCCTTCAGCAGTGGGGTATCAGCCGACCCTGGCGACTGATTTAGCCGGTTTAGAGGAAAGAATAACTTCTACCCGCAAGGGCTCGATTACCTCGGTTCAAGCAGTATATGTCCCGGCAGATGATCTGACTGATCCTGCGCCAGCCACCGTGTTTACCCATCTGGACACGACTGTTGTTCTTTCACGGGAGATAATGGAATTGGGGATCTACCCGGCAGTGGACCCGTTAGATTCTACCTCAAAAATACTTCATGCTGATGTATTGGGTATAGAACATTATACAGTGGCCAGGGAGGTTCAGAGGGTTCTCCAGCGCTATAAAGACCTTAAAGACATAATAGCTATTTTAGGTATTGAGGAACTGACCGACGAGGATAAGCTGATCGTGGCCCGGGCAAGAAAATTGCAAAAGTTCCTTTCCCAGCCGTTTTTTGTAGCTTCTGGATTTACCGGCCTAAAAGGGAGTTATGTCAAGACAGGAGATACCATAGCAGGATTTAAAAAGATACTCTCCGGCCAGATGGACCAGATTCCCGAACAGGCATTTTATATGGTAGGAAAAATAGAGGAAGTTTTCAAAAAAGCAAAGGAAATAGGAAGTAGCCAGTGATGGAAGAATTAAAAATCGATCCAAAAAAGGTTGCCAAGAAACTGATCAAGTTTATAGCTGAAGAGGTAAACAAAACAGGTTATAAAAAGGCAGTTCTGGGTTTGTCGGGAGGGGTTGATTCAGCTACAACCGCTTGTTTAGGGCAAGAGGCTTTGGGTAAGAAAAACGTATTCGGGATTATTATGCCTCACCAGGCCTTAAAGTCCGAAGACATTCGGGACGCAGAAAATTTGACAAGGTCCTTGAGAATAAACTGCCGGGTGATTTCTATTGAGCCGGCGTTAAAAGGGTTTAAAAAGATTTTTTCTAAAATCGATCATATCCGACAGGGCAATATCATGGCCCGGTTGAGAATGATAGTTCTTTATGATTTTTCCAAGACACTGGAGGCTTTAGTGTTGGGTAATAGCAATAAAAGTGAATGGATGCTCGGTTATGCTACGATCTATGGAGATATGGCCTGCGCATTGAACCCCCTGGGAAATCTTTATAAAACGCAAGTTTGGCAATTAGCCCAATATTTAGGTATTCCTAAAACGATAATTTCAAAGCCTCCGAGCGCAGGGCTCTGGCCGGGCCAGACCGATGAGCAAGAACTGGGTTTAAGGTATAAAGAGCTGGATCCTTTGCTTTATTATATGGTTGATTTAGGGTATGATGATGATAAATTAATAGAGCTTGGATTTAAACAAGAGACAATTTCAAAAATAAAAGGCAAGATCAAATCTTCAGGGTTTAAAAGAAAAATGCCGTTAGTTGCTGAAATAAAAGTAACATAAATGAATAATTCCAGCGGTATACTATATATAGTTAGCACACCTATTGGCAACCTGAAAGACATTACCTTAAGGGCTGTTGAGGTTTTAAAAGAAGTAGATCTGATAGCTGCTGAAGATACAAGACAGACTAAAAAATTACTTTCGCATTATTCTATTCGCACCGGGCTAATAAGTTATTATGAGCATAACAAACTTACCCGTTCCGAACTACTGCTTAAAAAACTGAAACAAGGCAATAATATTGCCCTGGTCTGTAATGCCGGTACGCCGGGTATCTGCGACCCGGGTTATTTGATAGTTAATATAGCGATTAAGAGCGCAGTTAAAATAGTTCCTGTTCCGGGCGCTTCGGCATTTCTTTGTGGCTTGCAGGCCGGCGGCGCAGCAACAGATAGCTTTATTTTTGTGGGCTATCTGCCCCCAAAGACTAAAAAAAGAAAAGATAGATTTAGAGAAATAGCAGGTGAAAATAGGACAGTAGTTTTTTATGAAGCTCCGCACAGGCTGCTTAAAAGTTTAAATGACATGATCGAAGTTTTAGGAAACAGAAAGATCATAATTACACGGGAACTTACTAAAAAGTTTGAAGAGACCAGGAGAGAGAACATCAGCCAGTCAATCGAACATTTTAGCATAACAAATCCGCGGGGCGAATTCGTTGTGATCATACCAAAGAGGGGGAAGCTGTGAATATAGCTGTTTTTGCCTCAGGCAGGGGCACAAATTTACAGGCAATAATCGATGTAGCTAAAGCAGACGAAATAAAGGCCGATCTATCGCTGGTTATCAGCGACCGCAAGGATTCCGGGGCCTTAGAAAAGGCAAGGTCAGCCGGGATAGAAGCTGTTTATATCAATCCCCAGGATTTTTCATCCCGCGAAGACTTTGACAAAGAAACAATAACCTATTTGGAAAAATACAAGATTGAACTGGTGGTTTTGGCCGGGTTTATGAGGATAGTAAGCCCTTATTTTATAGGTAAATATAGAAACCGCATTATGAATGTTCATCCGGCGCTTCTTCCTTCCTTTATCGGCACCCGGGGGATAAAGGATGCATGGGATTATGGGGTAAAAGTGACCGGGCCCACTGTGCATTTTGTGACCGAAGACTTAGATAGCGGGCCGATAATTTTACAGAAACCAGTAATAATAGAAGATGAAGATACTATTAAGACCTTGGAAGAAAAGATTCATAAGGCTGAACATGAAATTTATCCCCGGGCAGTAAAATTATTTATAGAAAACAGGTTAAAGGTAGAAGGCAGAAGAGTAAAAATTAATACGCAAAGGCCGCAAAATTAGCCGTAAAATCCGCAAAGAAAATGCGAAGCTTTTTTGTAATCTTTGTAAATAAAAAGAGGATTAAAAATGGCAAAAATTCAACAGATTAAAGCGAGAGAAATTTTAGATTCACGGGGAAATCCCACGGTCGAAGTTGATGTAATGCTTGAGGGCGGTGCCTTTGGCCGGGCTGCGGTTCCCAGCGGGGCATCTACCGGTGAACATGAAGCAGTTGAACTTAGAGACGAGGATAAGAATAGATATTTTGGCAAAGGCGTAAAAAAAGCAGTCTCCAATGTCAATAATATAATAAACAGCAAGATAATTGGAAGAGATGCCTCAAGCCAGGAAGAATTAGATAAATACCTCTGCGAACTTGACAAAACCGAGAATAAATCCAACTTAGGCGCAAATGCCATACTGGGGGTAAGTCTGGCCTGTGCCAGGGCTAGCAGCCAGGCGAAGGGCCTTCCTTTATATAAGTATCTCGGAGGAGCCGAAGCCCGGGTTCTGCCCGTGCCGTTGATGAATATTATCAACGGCGGCAGCCACGCGGACAACAACGTGGATTTACAGGAGTTTATGATTGCGCCCATCGGCGCACCATCTTTTAAAGAGGCTTTGAGATACGGTTCAGAGATATTTCATACCCTGAAAAAACTTTTAAAGAAAAAAGGATTAAACACTGCAGTGGGAGATGAAGGCGGGTTTGCTCCTGATTTAAAATCCAATGAACAAGCAGTTCAAGTAATTTTAGAGGCAGTTAAAGCAGCCGGATATGAACCGGGTAAGGATGTCTATTTGGCCCTGGACCCGGCAGCCAGTTCATTTTTTAAAAATAATTCATATCATTTGAACGCCGAGTCATCACCCCGTAAGAACAGCGTTGAGATGATAAATTTTTACGCGGCCTGGGTGGATAAATACCCTATCTTTTCTATTGAAGATGGATTAGCTGAAGATGATTGGGATGGCTGGAAGATACTGACCGAAAAATTAGGAGACAAAATTCAACTGGTCGGCGATGATTTATTCGTGACTAATTCTAAACGCCTTAGCCGGGGTATCGAAGAACAGATTGCCAATTCTATTCTTATAAAAGTGAATCAGATTGGCACGCTCAGCGAAACCCTGGAAGCGATAAACCTGGCCAAGGCTAATGGGTATAAAGCGATAATTTCCCATCGTTCAGGAGAGACAGAGGATACTACCATTGCGGATATCGTTGTTTCCCAAAACACTGGCCAGATAAAAACAGGTTCTGCCTGCCGTACAGACCGCATTTGCAAGTATAATCAATTACTGCGGATAGAGGATAAATTAGGCAAAAAAGCGCTCTATGAGGGGGCGGGGTGTCTTCGAAGAAGCTAAAGGCAGTAATAGTTTTTTTAATTATCAGCCTGCTTATTTGTATGTTTACGCCCGGGTTTTGTAAATTGCGGATGTTGCTGTTAAGAAAATTTGATTTAATAAAAAAAATTTCCTCGTTTGAGATGTCTAATCAAAGATTAAAAACTGAAAAGAAACAACTGGAAGAAGACCCTGTATATCTTGAGAAATTAACCCGGCAGAAATTGAGGGTAGGCGAGCCGGGAGAGGTTATTTATAGAATAGTTCCTCCGGAGGAGTAAATAGCATATATATACAGATATAGGTAAAAAGAAATATAATAGAAACAAAGGGACACGGTGGCTGTGGGTTAAAACATCCGTGTGGATCCGTAAGAAATCCGCGTAAATCTGTATTTCTGTTAGGATATTTTTATACAGTTAAATAGTTTGACATTGTTTGGATTAAAGGATATAATAAAACAAAAATATTGCGGGGTAGAGCAGCCAGGTAGCTCGCAAGGCTCATAACCTTGAGGTCGTCCGTTCAAATCGGACCCCCGCTACCAGTAAATGTCCGCCATGTGAGTAATCCTGGCGGATATTTTGGTCTTTATAGAAAACAAATAGTTATCCATAACTGTAGAATATACCTAAGAATGCTCTATGCAAAATTTACCAAAGGATCTTTGAGATTGTTCAAGTAAAGGATATAAATAACAAGGAATGTATCGACAACTTGTCTTAATGGTAAGTCGTCGATATCAACTCGGACACATAATCCCAAAATTTCGGGATTATATCCTTATTGGCGGCGTAGCTCAGTTGGTTAGAGCGGTCGGCTCATACCCGGCATGTCATAGGTTCGAGTCCTATCGCCGCTACCAACCTAAAATAGGAGAAATAAAGGGGTCAGGTCTCTACACTTGACAAATCTACAAATCGATACTTTTTTCCAATCTCAATAGTAGTTTATTCAATCCTTTATCTTTTTCCCTGGATCTCTGTGTTCGTATAACTGCTTGAGTTATCCACAGCCGTAGGGCATGCTTAAGCATGCCCTACGGGTTTAAAACTCCGGGTTAATCAGCACAAAAGTTAGTTTTTTTATTTGACATTGGGATAGTTATAGGGTATACTTTAACAGTCGTTCATCTTTGAAAAAAGTGTTTTTTTGCTTTTTAATTAAACACTTTTAAAAAGTTTTAAATATAGCTACGATAGAAATAAACAAACAAGAATAAGAATTAAAGGAGATAATTTTATGGATAAAATAAAAATCAGGAAAAGATTAATAGCAATAATAGGGGTGTTGCTTTTTTTATGTTTTTCGGTTTCTCCGGTAATGGCTCGGAACATAAGAGAGATGACAGGCAGAAGGGCTTTGCGTGCGATGCCCCGAAGTGGAAACCGTTACCTGAAGCCAGTTGTTACTGTCAAGGAGAACGAGAACAAAACTACTTTGTATAAATCGACAAGTAAACCTGTTGTAGGCGGTGTGATTGGCAAGATGACTCAAAAGGTTATAAATATTATATATAAAGTCGTAGGGGTTATAATCAACAAAGCTAAGTTGGTAAATGGAACAAACCGTCCAGTAGTCTACACCGTAACCGGAGATCCCGAAGAAGGAATAGTTCCATCCTCACACATTACCGGCGAAGAGCTTTTTGATAAAGACGGTAATTTAGTTATAGTTGATGAACGAATACTAATATCTCATTACGATGATTATATCTATAGAGTCCCTACAGGGTCAGGAGTCCCTGCAACACTTGCAGTATTAGCTATACATGACTATATGCGTTCTGATATAGTGTTGTATTATCTTACGGATAAAAGGGAACAAATAGCCTCTGATGAACTTGGCCGAAAGTATAAAGTAAAGGTAGGTCTTAATGGAGGAGTAAGCTGGCAGCGCTGGAAAGGTGTATGGGCTAAACCAATAAATAACAGCGGAATAGTGGTTATGACGTATAAAGAGGGTAAGTGCATTGATTTTAAAGTGCTCCGAAAAAGGAAAATTACGAAATAGCGGTGTATGAAAAAGTTAGTTTTTTACTTGAAATTAGGGCAATAAAAGAGAATAGAAAAACAATATTATGGTCAGTATAATATTCGCCAGATAGTTTCGGAGACAGATAATTTCGGAAAGCTTCCGGAGATACAGTACGTTAAATATTGTGTCCCCGGAATTTTTTTGTCTTTGCACGGGCGGAATTTAATGCTATAATAATAACCGCCTTATTTCATTACCGTTGGAGAAAAATAAATTGGCCAGGAACTTTATGCTGCTTTATGGGAAGAATTCGGTTTTTGAGCGGTTGAAGGCAAGTCCTAAGAGCATAAAAAAAATACTGTTAGATAATAATTTCAACCTTCCGCAGATGGAAAAATCAATCAAGACAAATAATATTCCGGTAGAGCGTCTGCCTTCTTCCCGATTAGCCAACCTTAAGCGCGCCAAAGACCTGCAGGGAATAGTTGCAAGGGTAGATAAGTTTAAATATATCCTTTTTGAGAATTTGTTGAATAAACCTAAAAATGAGCAATTAGCGCTGATATTTCTGGATAGAGTAAATGACCCTCATAATTTAGGGGTTATTATCCGCACTGTGGCCTGCTTTGGCGGGTTTGGGATCGTGATTCCTAAATTTGAAGCCTGCGAAGTCAATGAAACAGTTTTGCATGTAGCTTCTGGAGGCGAAAATTATACTCCGATATCAATGGTAAACAATCTTCCCAATGCTGTAATTAAGGCCAAGGAATCTGGCTACTGGATTATCGGGGCTGTAGTCAGCCAGGAGGCAGAAGACATAAATAAGGTTTCTTTGCCTTTTCCAATAGGAGTTGTTCTGGGATCTGAAGGCGGAGGTATTCGTCACGGGCTTGGAAAACACCTTGATCTAAAGGCATATATTCCGATGCAGGGAGCTAAACTTTCGTTTAATGTTAATATGGCTTGCGCTATTTTTTGCCATGAAATCTCTAAACATAGAAAAAACCATAACTAAATACAGAATGTTATCCAGAGGGGACAAGGTACTGGTCGGTGTTTCCGGAGGCCCGGATTCAATAGCGCTTGTTGACCTGCTTTATTCCCTGAAACGCAAATATGGCCTGAAGCTGTATCTTGCTCATTTAGATCATATGATCCGGGGCGATCAGTCCCGGGCTGATGCTGTATTCGTTCACGGTCTGGCAGATAGGCTGGGATTGCCGGTTATTTCGAAAGTTAAGGATGCCGTATCTTTCAGCCGGAAGAGAAAACTAACGCTTGAACAAGGGGCAAGGATAATAAGGTATAAGTTTTTTTTAGAAACAGCTGAAAAAATCAGGGCAAAAAAAATAGCCTTGGCTCATAATGCGGATGACCAGGCTGAAACGGTATTGATCAGGATTATTCGGGGAACAGGGCTGGAAGGCCTGGGCAGCATGCATCCGGTTTCTGAACGGGAAGGGATAACCATAATCCGTCCTTTGATCGAAATATGGAAAAAGGATATTTTAAGCTATCTAACACAAAGAAGGCTAAACTTTAAAATAGACTCTTCTAACAAAAACAAGGCCTATTTTCGCAATAAAGTCAGGTTAGGGCTTATTCCTTATCTATCCAGGGAGTATAATCCCAGGATAAAGGAAACACTTTTCCGTTTGGGTGAATCTGCCAGAGAAGATTATAGCTATCTGGCGGACAGGACAAAAGAAGCCTTTCTAAAATTAACAGGCCCCGGGAGCTCTTATTCAGAGGCTGGTTTTTCAATAAAAAAATTAAAGAAACATTCAATAGCCATCCAGAGAGGAATTATACGGCTGGCGATTAAACAAATAAAAGGGAATTTGCAAAAGATTAGTTATCAGAATTGGAAAGACCTGGATGGATTGATTAAAGATCCGGCTGGGAACAAATTTTTAGATTTAAGCGAAGGAATTAAAGCAAGAAAAGAATATGACAGAGTTGTCTTTTATAAAAAGCCAGGTTCCTCAATAGTAAAGAAATTTAGATATCCGCTGAGGGTCCCGGGGGTTACAACAATTCCAGAAACCCGGTTGCGCGTTGAGGCAAAGTTAGTTAAGAAAACAATCAGAAAAAAACAAAAAGATAAAACAAGCGAAATTTTTGACTACAACAAACTCAACCTTCCCCTTTTATTAAGAAATAGGACCAAGGGAGACAGAATTAGGCCTCTGGGCATGAGCAGAGAGAAGAAATTAAAAGATATATTTATCGATCAGAAAGTTCCGCTTTTAAAGCGAAATTCCACGTTGGTCATTGTATCGGCTGACGGAGAGATTGTCTGGCTGGTCGGCCTAAAGGTCTCAGACAGGTTTAAGATCACGTCTCGGACAAAGCAGATCTTAAAAATAACCTTGTATTCTTAAGTTTTTTTTGCTAAACTAATAATTTACACAAGGAATCTAAAATGCCTGACAGGAATGTTAACAGGAACAAAAACAACCGAAACAAAAAGAAAAAGCCGGTCAAGCCAAACAGAACCTCGGTTATTTGGATAATAATAGGCTTAGGCTTGCTCTATCTCTATAGTTTTCAGGCCGCTTCCATGGGACAAGGGCCTAAAAATCTGTCATATTCCCAATTTTATCAGTTAGCTGAAGATGGAATGGTCAAAAGCTGCCAGAAAACGGAGAATGTGCTTCGCGGAATGCTGATTGATGGAGGTGGTTATACCGTAAACGTTCCCGGCCAGGACCAGGATTTGATCAAACTCCTCAGAGAAAATGTGGAAGATTTCAGAATAGAGCCGGCTAAGACCATACTGGTAAGCTTGCTCTACTCCCTGGGCCCGGTAGTATTATTCATCACCTTTTTGTGGTTTTTCTTATATCGTGGTGCTCAGCAAGGGGGCGGCAAACTGCTTTCTTTTGGCAAATCCCGCGCCCGACAGATGGTTTTGGGCAAAGAAAGGACTACATTTAGGGATGTAGCCGGGGTAGATGAGGCAAAAGAGGAATTAAAAGAGATCATAGAATTTTTAAAAGACCCGAAAAGGTTTCAACGCCTGGGGGGTAAAATCCCCAAGGGCGTGCTTCTGATGGGTTATCCCGGCACAGGGAAGACCTTGTTAGCTAAGGCGGTGGCCGGAGAAGCCAATGTTCCTTTTTTCAGCATTTCTGGTTCTGATTTTGTCGAGATGTTTGTCGGTATCGGCGCGGCCCGGGTTAGAGACCTTTTTGAACAGGCAAAGAAATCAACTAAAGGTACAGGCCATGGCGCGATTATTTTTATTGATGAAATAGATGCAGTTGGCCGGCAGAGGTTTGCCGGTATCGGCGGCGGGCACGATGAACGGGAACAGACATTAAACGCACTGCTTTCTGAAATGGATGGGTTTGATACCCAGGCAGGCGTTATTCTTATCGCTGCCACCAATCGGCCGGATGTCCTGGATTCAGCTTTGCTTCGGCCGGGCAGGTTTGACCGGAGAGTCGTGGTGGACCGGCCGGATATAAAAGGAAGAGAGGAAATATTAAAGGTGCATACGCGGAATATAAAACTGGATAAATCAATTGATTTAAAAGCGATTGCCCGGCAAACCCCCGGTTTTTCCGGAGCAGATATAGCAAATCTTACCAATGAGGCCGCGATACTTGCTGCCCGGGAAGACAAGGAATCAGTAGGTAAGGAAGATCTGGAATCAGCCATTGAGAGGGTTATCGCCGGTCCGGAAAAAAAATCAAGGGTGATTAATAAGGAAGAAAAAATCTTAACTGCTTATCACGAATCCGGGCATGCCTTGCTTGCTTTGATTATTTCAGAGGCTAATCCTTTACATAAAGTATCGATTTTGCCTCGGGGAATAGCCCTTGGTTATACCATGGCCCCTCCTTTGGAGGATAAACACATTTACACCAAAAAGAAGTTGATGGTTGAAATTACTGTGGCTTTAGGCGGAAGGGTGAGCGAAAAAATTATGTTTGATGAATTGAGCACCGGGGCAGAATCCGACCTTAAAATAGTTACCGAAAAAGCCAGGATGATGGTAACCCGGTTTGGAATGAGCGAGAAACTCGGGCATATCAGATTTGGCAAGTCCCGGCAGGAAATATTTCTCGGCCGTGATATAGGAGAAGAAAAGAATTATAGCGAGGCAACAGCCTTGGCAATAGATCAGGAGATTCGCAAGATCGTGGATAGTTGTTATCAGCAGGCCGAAGGCTTGCTTTTAAAACACAAAGATGAACTTAAGCTTCTAGCAGACACTCTGTTAGTAAAAGAGGTTCTGGATGGTCAGGAAGTAGCCAGGATCGTAAAGATAAATGAAGACAAGCAGGGTAGGTAAAAAAATGAAAGCAAGGGCAGTAGAAATATTTGATCAGCTTGATGCCAGCCGTCAAATGAAAGAGATTGGCGTAAGTTCCCGAGGAATCGAGTTAATGAAACTCAAGGCTGTTAACCGGGCGGTCAGGCTAAGCAGAATTGACGCAGGAACTGGCAACATCATTAAACAGGAGATGCTCGCTTTAGGAGGAGAAGCTGCTGTTGAAAAGGAGGTTATTACTGGAAAGGCCGGGCCTTCGGACTGTGTTCTTTTGGGGACGCTGGCCCAGCTTAAAAAACTTTGCTTAAAACTGAACCAGCAGCCGTTCGGGTTGGACGAGATCGGTAAATCAATAGAAGATGTTTTGAATAATTATGAAATAAAAGATATCAAGTTAAAATGTGGCAGGTTTATTTTTGACTTTAACAACAAGGCCTGTCTGATGGGGATACTCAATTTGACCCCGGATTCTTTTAGCGGGGATGGAGTGTACCGGCAGGTCGATAAGGCAGTCAAGATTGCTGAGCAAATGGCTGAGGATGGAGCTGATATTATCGATGTTGGCGGACAGTCAACAAGGCCGGGATCGAAAGGCATTGATAAAGAAGAAGAGATAAGTAGAGTGATGCCTGTTATAAGAAAGTTGGTTAAAAGAACCAAAATTCCTATTTCAATAGACACTACAAAATTCGAAGTAGCCCAGCTAGCTTTAGATGTGGGCGTTTCTCTGGTTAATGATATTACCGGTTTGCGGGATGATCCCCATCTGGCAAAGATAATCGCTAAATATGATGCCGGAATAGTAATCATGCATATTAAAGGCAGGCCGCGTACTATGCAAAAGGCCCCTAAATATGATTCTTTGGTTTCCGAGATGATCGACTGGCTTAAAGAAGGCATTGAAATAGCTGAAGGAGCATCTATAGAACGGGAAAGAATAATTATTGACCCGGGTATTGGTTTTGGAAAAACCGTTGAACATAATTTGGAGATCCTGAAGAGACTTCGAGAGTTTAAAAGCTTAGGCAGGCCAATACTGGTTGGCACTTCAAAAAAATCTTTAATCGGCAACATACTTAACTGTCCGGTCGACCAGCGTCTTTTGGGAACGGCTGCAACCGTGGCCATAGCTATAAATAACGGTGCCAGCATAGTGCGAGTCCATGACGTAAAGCAGATGGCGCAGGTGGTAAGAATGACTGAGGCGATCATTAAACATAAATAAAGTAACGAGATGTGCTCTTTGCTTTTGAAGAAATTTGTGTATAAGGAATAAAGAATGACGGAACTTTGGAAGCCCTTGTTGGAAATTGCGATAATCTGGTTTGTTTTTTACTGGATTCTTGTTTCTATTAAAGGGACCAGGGCGATACAAGTATTAAAAGGCCTGGTGATTTTATTTATCGCGTTTTTTATCGCTCAAATCTTCCATCTTACCAGCATTAACTGGCTATTAACAAAGATTTTTGCAATAAGCATAATAGCCCTTTTGATAATTTTTCAGCCCGAACTTCGCCGGGGCCTAGCTCATCTTGGGCGCAATCGTTTCTTTGCGATTTTTTCCCGGGGAGAAGAAACAGTCAACGAAATAGTCAAGGCTTGCACGTACCTTTCTAAGCGAAAGATCGGGGCGCTGATTGCCATAGAAAAGGACATTGGATTAAAAGTTTATATTGAAAGCGGAGTTGCAATGGATGCTAAGGTAACCAGTGAGCTTATCCAGACGATCTTTATGCCCAATACCCCGCTGCATGACGGCGGAGTGGTTATTAAAGAAGAAAGGCTTGCAGCCTCAGGTTGCCTGTTTCCATTAACTCAAAATCCTTCAATTGGCAAGACAGTGGGGACTCGTCATCGGGCAGCCCTGGGGCTTACTGAAGAGACGGATGCGGCTTGTGTGGTTATAAGCGAAGAAACCGGCGCTATTTCAGTAGCTATTGGTGGCAAATTGACCCGTGATTTAGAACCGCAGACCTTAAGGAAGGTTTTAAGGAACCTCTATATTTCCAGGCAGAGTAAGCAGCAAGTTAAACACAGCTACTGGCGTTTTAAAAAGCAAAGAGTGCCGGAGAAACGCCAATGAGAATAAAGACGTGGTTGTTGAATAATATCGGCTTAAAGGTACTGTCTTTGGTTATGGCAATACTTCTCTGGCTTTATATAGCCGGGGAGCAGGAAGGGATAGATCTTAAATCCGTGATTGATTTTTTGCGCTATAAAATAGAAATAAAAACCCAAGGGTATAAATAATGCCGTTGCTTGGTGTAAATATTGATCATGTGGCTACGTTAAGGCAGGCCAGGGGAGGAAAAGAGCCTGACCTGGTTCAAGCGGCCAGGATAGTAGAACAGACCGGGGCCGGATCAATAGTAGTCCACCTTCGCGAAGATCGGCGCCATGTTAATGAAAAAGATGTCAGGTCATTAAAAAAGATGGTTTTTACTAAATTAAACCTTGAGATGTCTATCGCGCCTGAGATAGTAGACTTGGCTATTCAGATAAAACCGGATCAGGCGACATTAGTGCCGGAAAAAAGACAGGAGCTTACTACCGAAGGCGGCTTGGATCTGGTAAGCGCAGAGCAGGAGATTAAAAGAGTAGTTTTAAAGTTAAAGAACGAAGGCATTAGGGTCAGCCTGTTTATTGACCCGGTTAATATTCAGGTAGAGGCCTCGAAAAGCGTAGGCGCAGATTTAATCGAGCTTCATACCGGTAATTTTGCCAATGCGGCTGATCAGGCAACCCAGAACCATCAGTTGACTGACCTGATTAAAGCCAAGGATTTAGCTGTTGAGAAAAAATTAATAGTAGCAGCCGGACATGGCTTGAACTATCAAAATGTTAAGAGGATAACCGAGATCAACGGTATTGAAGAGTTAAATATTGGACACTCGATTATTTCCCGGGCCGTGTTTGTTGGATTGGATAGGGCTGTTCGGGAGATGCTGGAATTAATATGATAGCTGGCAGCGGCATAGATCTAGTAGAAATAGAGCATTTTAAGAAAGCCCTTGACAGATGGAATGATAAGTTAATTAAAAGAGTCTTTACCGATCGCGAAATAAAATACTCTTTAAACAAAAAGTCTTCGGTTGAACATCTGGCGGCAAGATTCGCCGCTAAGGAAGCTGTGCTTAAAGCCTTTGGCAATGAAAAAATAAAAGCGATAAGATTGCGCGACATCGAAATTCTGAATGATAAAAGCGGTAAACCCGAAGTCAATTTTTCCAACTCGGCTAAGAGATTAGGAGAAAATTCGAGAATCAACAAGATAGCCATAAGTCTCTCCCACACAAAAAAGTTTGCCTTGGCCAGCGCTATCTTAATCGCAAACGCCGAGCCGTGATTATTAATAAACAATTTTTAGAAATCATTGCGAAGAGAAAACAGAATTCCCATAAGGGTGATTATGGCCATGTTCTGGTTTTGAGCGGCTCAGAGGGCATGACCGGAGCTGCCAGTTTATGCAGTCTGGGGGCGCTTCGTTCAGGGTGCGGTCTGGTTACTTTGGGGATTCCGCGGAGCCTTAACCCGATAATGGAGGTTAAGCTTACCGAAGTTATGACCAAGCCTCTTGTTGAAACAACCAATGCCTCGTTAAGCTTGAAGGCAGCTCCGGAAATCAAACGCATCTTAAAAGATGTTGATGTGGTTGCTTTAGGTCCAGGGCTTACTACCAACAAAGGGACAAAATCGTTAGTCAATGAATTAATAAAAACCATAAGTAAACCATTAGTTCTTGATGCTGATGGATTGAATTGCATAGCTGGGAATAGTTCAGTCTTGAAGTTAATTAAATACCCGGTGGTAATTACTCCCCATCCCGGGGAAATGGCCAGGCTGGCCAGGATGGAAATCGACACTATCCAGAGAAATCGGCAGAAGGTCGCTAAAGATTTTGCCAATAGGCATAATCTGGTAGTCGTGCTTAAAGGCTATCAAACCGTTGTTGCCGGCCCTGAAACAGATAGTTATGTGAATAAAACCGGTAATTCCGGTATGGCTACTGCTGGAGCGGGTGACATCCTGACCGGAATGATTGCTTCTTTGATCAGTCAGGGGATCCCGGAATATGAAGCAGCAAAATTAGCGGTTTATACCCACGGAAAAGCCGGGGACTTAGCGTCTAAAAAAAAGGGTAAGATCAGTTTGATTGCCAGTGATATCCTGGATAACTTGGCGGCAGTGTTTAAAGCGCTTTCTTAACTTAAGTTTTGCTTTGAGATAAGTTTTGCCGGGGTAGCTCAATGGCAGAGCAGGGGTTTTGTAAACCTCAGGTTGTAGGTTCAAGTCCTATCCTCGGCTCTTGAACCGTAGAAGTTTTGGGCAGGTGACGGAGTGGCCAAACGTACCAGACTGTAAATCTGGCGGTCTTAGACCTACGGAGGTTCGAACCCTCCCCTGCCCACCATGTAACCACAGATGGGCACAAACGTAAAAGACATCTGTGCCAATCTGTGTAAAAATCGCGAGAGTAGCACAGTGGTAGTGCAGTAGCCTTCCAAGCTACCTACGTGGGTTCGATTCCCATCTCTCGCTCCAATGAGCAAATAATTTACAAAAAATCAAAGATTTTTTGTAAATTATATTGCGAATTGGTACCGACAATTTGCCTCAACGGCAAGTTGTCGGTACCTTAATCGAAGATTTTCATACGCTGATGGAAAAAACACTAAACCTACTTAAAACTAAATGCATGCCGGGGAATTTTGAGAAGCTCGTGATGTTAAATAATCCGGCGCTGCTTGATTTTCTGGCAAAGTATGTAGAGATCTGCAGACCTGATAAGATTTTTGTTTCAACTGACCGGCCGGAAGATATTTCCTTTATTAGAGAAACAGCAGTGAAGAATGACGAAGAAGGTAAGCTTTCCATAGACGGTCACACGGTTCATTTTGACGGTTATTATGACCAGGCCAGGGATCAAAAAAACACAAAATTTCTTTTAGCAAAAGGCGTTGATTTAGGACCCAATATAAAGTCCACGGATAAAAAAGAAGGATTAAAAGAGATTTATGGTTTTTTAAAAAATAGCATGAATGGCCGGATGCTTTTTATTCAGTTTTTTTGTTTAGGCCCGACAAATTCCGAATTTTCCATACTTGCGGTTCAGCTTACTGATTCCAGTTATGTGGCCCATTCCCAGGATTTACTTTATAGACTGGGTTATGAAGAGTTCAAAAAACTGGATAAACCTCAAGCATTCTTTAAGTTTGTGCATTCTGCCGGAGAACTTAAAAATGGTGTCAGTAAAAATGTTGACCAACGCCGGATATATATTGATATCGAAGAGGATATTGTTTATAGCGTAAACACTCAGTATGGCGGTAATACCCTTGGGCATAAAAAACTGGCAATGAGATTGGCGATAAATAAGGCGTCTGAAGAGTCCTGGCTGACAGAACATATGTTTCTTATGGGGGTTCACGGCCCAAAAGGCAGAGTAACTTATTTTACCGGGGCGTTTCCTTCGCTTTGCGGAAAGACTTCTACTTCTATGCTGAAGGGAGAGACCATAGTCGGAGATGATATAGCTTATCTTAGAGTGAAGGACGCAGAGATTCGCGCAGTTAACGTAGAAAAGGGAATGTTCGGAATAATCCAGGGCATAAATTCAAAAGATGATCCTATAATATGGAAGGCTTTAAACTCAGCTGGCGAGGTTATATTTTCAAATATATTAGTTACTGAAGATAATCACGCTTACTGGCTTGGAAAGAACACTGGGTCTCCTGAAAAAGGTTTTAATCACGCAGGCAACTGGTTTCGTGGAAAATTAGATGCCGATAGTAAAGAAGTACCGTTATCACATCCTAATGCCCGTTTTACTCTTGGTATAAAGTTGCTGGAAAATATAGATCCGGAGCTTAACAATCCGGAAGGTGTTGCGGTAAAAGGGATAATCTATGGCGGTCGTGATTCAGATACATGGCTTCCCGTTGAGCAGTCGTTTAACTGGAAACATGGAATAATAACCAAAGGCGCGTCTTTAGAGTCAGAAACCACAGCCGCCGCTTTAGGAAAAAGCGGTATTAGGAAATTTAATCCAATGGCAAACCTGGCTTTTCTTTCTATACCGATAGGTAAATATATTAAAAACAACCTGAAATTTGGCGGTAGCATAACGTCTCCACCGCTGATATTCTCGGTAAATTACTTTTTAAAAGATAACAAGGGTAATTTTATAAATGATAAAATAGATAAGGCAGTATGGCTTAAATGGATGGAGCTTCGCGTTCATAACGAGGTAGGGGCGATTAAAACTCCAACCGGGTATATTCCGAAGTACGAAGATCTTAAAAAGCTGTTTAAAGAAACGTTTAATAAAGATTATAGCCAAGAAGATTATATAGCGCAGTTCACTCTAAGAGTTCCGGAAAATCTTGTCAAGATCGACAGAATCATTAAGATCTATAAAACTAAAGTTCCTGATACACCGGACATTTTATTTAAGATACTTAAGGAGCAAAAAAAGAGGCTGGAAGATATAAAATTAAAAAAAGGAGATTATATAACTCCAAACACATTTTAAAAGAGGGGGAAAATATGTTAAACATAACAAAAAAAGTATTTGTTTTAATTTTAATTTTTTCTTTTATAGCCAATAGTTATGTGTATGGCCGGGGAGGAAAAGAGCGGGCAGCCAGAAAACAGCGGGAAATAGAGAAAATGCAAAAACGGTTTGAATGGTGGCCGACAGATGCTACTCCGCGTCCGGTAAAAGACAAGTACCGCTCAGGCTACTGGTGGTGGCCAACCCGGCCTGGCGAAATAACACCCTGGGGGAACAGGGGCTATGTCTACCTTTATAAGATTATCTACGATTATAAAGCTGAAGAACTTCCACCGGCTAAGCCCGAAGAACCAAGGCCGTCTTTATTGATCAAAAAGATAATCAAAAATATAAAGGTTTACTTTGACTTTGATAAAGCCGGAATACGCGATGATGCAGTTGTGATTTTAGAACGCGCGGTAAAAACTCTTAAAAAGAACCCCGAAGCAACTATTCTGATCACCGGTAACTGCGACCGTCGCGGCCCAGAAGCCTATAATTTAAAATTAGGCAAACGCCGGGGTGATGCGATCAAGAATTTTATGCTGGAAAGAAATGTTTCTCCTGAGCATATCCTGATAGTCAGCAGGGGTAAGCTTGATGCTGTTGCGCCGATTACAGACCTTGTCGGTATGCAGAAGGACAGAAATGCCCAATTTATGATTGCTGAGGTACAAGAGGTAATGTTATCTAAGCGCGAAATAGATTCTACAGAAGAGGCAGTGCCTCTGGAAGAAGGCAAATACATTTTGGAGAAAAAAGAAGTAGTAGAGACAGAAGTAAGAGTTTCCACTAAAGAATATATAATTAAGAAAAACGACTCACTTTGGGATATAGCCAAAGAACAATTAGGCAGCGGGCATCGCTGGAAGTATCTTTATGAATTGAATAAGGATAGGATTAAAAATCCCGACAGGCTCGAAGCCGGAACTTCTATTATTATACCTATCGAATAATTTTCATATCCCTAAACTACCAAATGAGTTATGTAGCTTATAATTAGTCCATAGTTGTCATTTTTTAAAATTTTTTTAAAAATCCTTGACAAAGATTTTTTTTATGTTAGTATAATATCTTTACTTGTATATTCTAACTATATAGGTTAAGTAAGATAAAATAATATATATTTGGGCGGTGCGAAGATTTGATTTGTGCTATAGTAATCTTCGTAAAAAGACAGGTGTGTCTTTTTTTGCCCATGTAGCTCAGTTGGTAGAGCGTATCCTTGGTAAGGATAAGGTCCCCGGTTCAATCCCGGGCGTGGGCTCTTGATGAAAAAGGAGGTAACTTATGGCCAAAGAAAAATTTGAACGCACCAAACCTCATATCAACATCGGCACTATTGGGCACGTAGATCATGGAAAGACTACTTT
>JAYELI010000035.1 GCA_034717435.1 Candidatus Omnitrophota bacterium | reverse complement strand
AAGCGGAGACATTACACTGCGCAGTGTCCTTCAGTCGACTTATGACTTGAACGGCTTGGATGACAACACTACTAATGCGGCTTTTCTCGGTGCGCAGCTTGATACCAGTGAAAACGCTCATTCATTTATGTCCACAGTGGGCATAAATATTGACGCCGACCTTACCGATAATGTCTCAGCCGCGATTAGAATAATGAATGAAAGAGACTGGACTTCGGTAGATGGGTTCAATGATACCGACAATATTGATATTGACCTGGCTTATATCACGTTAAAGGAGATGCTCTATTCTCCTTTGACAGTGGTTGTCGGCCGTCAGGATCTGTGGTACGGCGATGGTTTTATTGTTGGCGAATGCCGCCGTCCGAGTTCTGCCCAAAACCCGTTCATTGCTCCTGAGTTTACAGACCACAGGTCATTTGATGCGGTCCGGGCTATCTTGGATTATGACCCCTGGACATTGGATTTGCTTTATTCCAGGATTTCGGGCGATCAGGCTGCGTTTGTAGGGGGTGTTGAAACCATAGCCGAATATCCCGACAATATCGATCTTTGGGGTATTAACGTAGGTTATATCTTTGACCAGTATAATGCCGAAGCAGAAGCATACTATTTTGGCCAGACATTGCCCCGGAATACCTTGAATCCGCGAATTGTAGGTGTTGCGGCAGATCCAAATGGTGGGGTAGGCGGTAGCTCGAGCCGGGATAATGTTGTTCATATCATTGGTCTGCGCGGGAGTTTTGAGCCGGTTGAAAACTTAGACATCAGAGGAGAATTTGCCGGTGAGTTCGGACGGGTTAATGTCGGTGCAGTTGCTCCCAATGAAGCGGTTGTAAACGTTGAAGCATTTGCCTGTGATATCAACGGTTACTACACCTGGGCCGATTTTAGCTGGATGCCAAGCTTGGGGTTAGGATATGTATTTATGTCCGGTGAATCAACGCCTCGCGATGGTGACTGGAACGGCTGGATTAACCTCTATAGAGGTAAACACTATAGCTCCATTCATGAATGGCAGGGAATTTATTATTTCCCTGACGATCTTGCCACTAATGGTTATCAGCGTCAGGCCGGAACCAACCAGCATATCATTATGGTGGACGGAAGTATCCAGCCGACCGATGATATACTGTTAGAAGCAAGGTATCTTCATTTTCAGGCAGCGGCAAACTTCGGCGTACTTAATACAGGATCAGACCGCAGCAGAAACATCGGCGATGAAGTGGACTTAAGGTTTACTTATGACTATACTGAAGACGTGACCTTTGGTTTGCTTAATGCCTGGTTCTTCCCTGGTGAGTATTTTACCAGCGGGGGATCCGTGATGGTTAACCCAGTTGTACCTGTCGAAGCTAAGAGTGATGATGTTGCCTCTGAATTAGTTGCTTCTGTAAGCCTTAGTTTCTAAGTTAGTTTAACCTTGAGTAAATTATAAGCCCCTGAGGAAAAGATTTTTCAGGGGCTTATTTTTTCTTATATTTTTGCAGCGGAGGACTTATGCTTCGAATGCCGTATCTTATTTTTTTCTTATCCGTACTTTCTTTAACTATATCGATGCCTGCTTATGCCGGCAGGCCGCTGGTTACCGAAGACGTTGATATCTTATCACCCGGAGATGTTGAAATAGAGCTCGGGGTTGAATATTTAGACAGCCCGGGGATCGGGTTTAGCGCTCGAGAAACAGACAGGAAGTTTGTTAAATCACCGGTCTTGGGAATGAATATCGGCCTGGGTGAAATAGTAGAAATTCAGGCTGATTTTGATATGATATATCTTGACCAAGCCGGAATAAGCAATGAATATGCTCACGGTGACCTGAGGCTGTGGACAAAGATACTGGCTGTTGAAGAAAGCGATTCCCGGCCGGGGTTAGGTATGAGGTTTGGCAGTAAGCTTCCTAATGCCGAAGATGAAGATGGACGGGGAACGGATGAGACTGATTTTTTTGCCTCAATGCTTTTAAGCAAGCATTTTGATAATTTTTATGTCCACCTTAATCTGGGCCTGGGTATTTTAGGCGACCCCAATCAAACAAATTCCCAGGATGATGTGATGATTTACGGATTGGCGTTTGAGCTTCCGCTTGAGGAAACTTTCTTGACCCTGACAGCAGAGGTAAGCGGTCAGGCTTTTTCCAACGAGAACAACAACATTTCTTCAGCCAGAGCCGGTTTCAGGTATGATGTTACTGAGGATTTTATCTGGGATGTGTTTGGCGGCGCGGGGTTGACTGATGAATCAGAAAATTGGTCAGCAGGTACAGGTTTTACTTATCGGTTCGGAGCGTTTAATTTTTCTCCTTGACACAAGTGTAGTTAGGGTATATACTAAAGCTAAATAGGAGGTGAATAAAATGGTTGAAGAAAAGGAAAGTAAAGAAATTATGGAAGGAAAAATATTTGCCCTTTTATCTTATTTGGGCATATTGTGCCTGGTCCCTCTTCTTTTTAAGAAAGAGAATAAATTTGCCTTGTTTCATGGTAAGCAGGGATTAGTTATATTCTTAGGCGAAATAGCGGCCGGCATAGTCAATATTATTCCCATTCTTGGCCAGATTTTCTGTGTGCTGGGTATGTTTTTCTTTGGAATTTTGTCATTGCTCGGGATAGTTAAATCGCTTATGGGAGAATACTGGAAGATACCTGTAATTTCAGATATTGCCGAAAAAATTAAAATTTAAGAAGACATTTTTTTGTTTGATAAGCCGTTCTGATTATGATATCATAATCAGAACGGCTTTTTTAATGAAGAAAAGAGGAGGTTATATGAGAAGCATAAAAATGATTTGCTTAACGTTGGTATTTGTTTTAAGCTTATGCCTTCAGGTAGATTCTGCCGCTAGATACGAAACACTCTATCATTTAGTAAAAACCGGCCGTGTGGTAAAGGTCTGGATCGGTGAAATCATGAATTCTACCGGGAATAGGGAGATTACATCAGAAAGATTTGCCGCTGTCCTGAAAAATGCTTTGGAGAAAAGGAAATCAGCTAATTTTGTTTTGGTAAACAACACGCGGGATGCGGACATCTGTATTAACGCGGATATTGAAAAATATGACTATCGCAAGGTCGATCCAATAGATAATGCTATAGGCTGGCCCGCTTTGGCTATGGACGCTATGATTAAGGAAAATTATGTAGCATTAAGGGTAAAATATATCGTGAAAGACCCCAAAAAAGGACGGGTTATCTGGTCAAAGACTCTGCGTCCATCGGTTACCAAGCTTGATATGCCCGAAGAAGGCTGTCTTCCGCTTGTTTTGGCTGAAGCAGGAAGAGTTTTCCTGTCTCACTGCTTTAAACGGCCGCCTAAAAAATAAAACAAAGGATAAAAAACAGTCATGAATTTGGCCGAACTGCTTAAAGATCATTCAGATGAGATAATCAATTCATGGGCGCAGACTTTAAAAACAAGCAGGTTCTCCAGTTATGAGGTCAGGCCCTTGCCTGAGCTTAAACGTATGTGCAGGGAATGCCTTGAAGGATGTATCGTTTTTATGGAGAAAGGGGATTATAACAAAATAAGAGCTTTTATCGGCAAGAAAGCCCGAATTCGTTCCGCAATGGGTTTTAGATTATCGGAAATTCAGAAGGCGCTTTATACTCTTAAAGAATCAGCCCTGTTGTTTATCAGGGTTGAATATGCCCGGGATATAAATAAATTTGACAATGCTCTTATTGAACTCGATAAATGTTTAATCAAAGTCATATTTGAATTTTCTGAGATTTATCAGCAGGAAATTAATTCGAAGCTGAATGAATATGTTTCTCAAATCGAACAGTTTAACCGCCGATTAGAACATCTTTCTATTACCGATGGACTGACCGATCTTTACAATCATAAGTATTTTCAAGAGATGTTGATTAAGGAACTAAGAAGGTCGGAGAGGTATGAACGTCCGCTCTCTCTGGTGATGCTTGATGTAGATAATTTCAAATTATATAACGACAGTTATGGACATATCAGCGGCGATGAAATATTAAAGAAGATAGCCCGGATATTTAAAGCCGAGACCAGAATTATAGATATCGCCTGCAGATACGGAGGAGAAGAGTTTATCTTGATTTTACCGGAAACAGACGTCGAGAAAGCCAGGATTGTAACCGAAAAAATCCGCAGTTTTTTTACCAGACAGACAGGGTTGACTGTAAGCGCGGGTGTGGCTGGAGTAACCGAATATCCGGTTAATCCTCAGGTATTGATTACCCGGGTGGATAAAGCGCTATACCGGGCAAAACGGTCCGGCAAGGACAGGGTTTATGTCTTTTGCGAGTCAAAAAATTTGGACCAACAATCATTGTTGTCACCAAAGGAAACTGATGGATAAAAATAAGATTTTAAAGTCCAAATTTCTTAAAGAATTGGAATATGGTTCAAGCCGGGTTATGATAAAATTGCTTGTCCTGATCGCATCCTGGATGTCTTTAGGGTCTATCAGAAAACTGGGCAATGTCTTGGGAGATATAGGATACTTTATTGTATTTAGGCATAGACAGCGGACTATTGCTAATATGAAACTGGTCTATGGAGATCAAAAAAGCTTAGCAGAGATCAAACAGATGACCCGGCAGATTTTTCGTTACTTAAGCCGCTGCGGCTGCGAAATAGTATATTTTTGTTCGCGTGATAACATAAAAAGCGCTGTGGGGTTAGTGAATTCTGTTGAGGGCGAGCAGTATTTAAGGCAGGCGCAAAAAGAAGGCAAAGGCATAATTATTATCAGCGCCCATATGGGAAATTTCATGCTTGTCGGAAGAAAGTTAACTAATATGGGATATAAGACAGCTACCATAATGCGCCAGATGAAGGATGAAAAATTGGAGAAGCTTTTTACAAAATGGAGAAATGAAAAAATGGGCCAGCATACCATACCCAAACTCCCGTTATGGAAATCGGTCAGGCAAAGTCTCGACTGGCTGGGACAGGGTAATATCCTGGCGATGTATATAGACCAGAGATCGGGAAGCGGGGTATGGGTTGATTTTTTCGGTATTCCTACCTTGACAGCCACCGGGGCAGCGGTATTTGCGCTTAGGACCGGCGCTCCGGTTGTGCCCCTGGTTGTTGTTAACCGTAATAATGGTTTTTATAAATTAATTATTGAGCAGCCGGTCAAGATGGATAATACGGGCGAGCGCAAAAAAGACATTGAGACCAATACCGCCAGATTCACCAAGATAATAGAGAAGTATGTCCGCAAATATCCTACTCAATGGTTCTGGGTTCATAACCGATGGAAAGAAAAAAGACCTTGAAGATAGATTACTTTCGTCAACTCAATCCTCAGCAGTATAAAGTAGTTACTGAAGCCGAGGGTTATTCTTTAGTCTTAGCCGGCGCAGGGAGCGGGAAAACCAGAACGCTGGTTTATCGGGTAGCCTATCTCTTGGAAAGAAATGTTAAGCCAGAGCACGTTCTGTTAGTTACCTTTACAAATAAAGCAGCCAGACAGATGCTTAAAGGGGTAGAAGGATTATTGGGGTATCAGCCAAAAAAGTTATGGGGCGGAACATTTCACCATATTGGCAATCTTTGTCTCAGGCAATATGCAGATTCGCTTGGTTTTACAAAGGATTTTGGGATATTGGACAGGGAAGATAGCCGCCTGCTGATCAGGTCCTGCATGCAGGAATTAAAGATAGATACTGCTCAATCCCGTTTTCCCCGGCCCGCTGTGGTAGAGGCAGTTATCAGCATGGCTGTCAATGGCAAAATCTCTATTGCCGAAACTGTCCAGCGGAAATACCCTTATTTTGAAGAATTTATTCCTGAGATTGACAAAATCAAAAAAGCTTATATTGAACATAAAAAAAATTCTAACAGCATGGATTACAATGACCTATTGACTAAATGGATGGAGCTGCTGCAAAATGTTCGGGATGCGCGAAGCAGATACTGCAGCCAATTTGAATATATCCTGGTTGATGAATATCAGGACACCAACCAGCTTCAAAATGAGCTTATCCGGATATTGGGCAGTTGCCATAAAAATGTCCTGGTGGTGGGTGACGATGCCCAGTCGATTTACTCTTTCAGGGCCGCCGACATTAGAAATATTTTGGATTTTCCAATTAAGTTTCCCGATACCCGAGTATTTAAATTAGAGACTAATTATCGCTCTACCCCTGAAATTTTAGATCTTGCCAATTACTCTATCTCTAATAATCTGAATCAATATTCCAAGCGCCTGAAAAATGTTCAACCAAAAGGCGAATCGCCAAAGTTGATTTGTTTCCGGGATAGAAGACAAGAGGCTCAATTTGTTTCCCGGAGGATACTTGAATTGAGAAGTGAAAGTATCTCTATCAGCGAAATAGCAGTTCTTTTTAGGGCTAGATATCAGGCCATTGATTTAGAGCTGGAACTTGCCAGACAAGATATTCCTTATCTGATCAGGGGAGGGATAAGTTTTTTTGAACAAGCCCATATTAAAGATGTTCTGGCGTATTTAAGATTGATAGCCAACCCTAAAGACGGGCTTTCCTGGAAAAGGGCGTTACAGCTGCAGCCGGGCATAGGCCCTAATTTTGCAAATAAGATTTGGTCGGTTTTAGTTAAATCCCCCGATCCTCTTAGCGGGGTTTTATCCGGCAATTTTAAGATTACTCTTTCAAATAAGGCAAATTCAGGATGGAAGGATTTCGTAAAGATTTTATTCTCTATTAAAAAAGCAGATGTCTTATCTAATCCGGCTGGTGCTGTTCAGACGATACTAACAAAGGGTTATCGAGCCTATGTTCAGGTTTTCTTTGAGGATGGACAGGAGCGCTTAGATGACCTGCGTCAACTGGCAGACCTTGCTTCGACTTACGGCTCCTTAAAGAAATTTTTAACAGATGTTACGCTCAGGGAAGGTTTTAAAGGAGAGGTTGTAAAAAAGAGCCGGAAAGACGATGGATGTGTTATTCTTTCCACTATCCATCAAGCCAAAGGCTTAGAGTGGCAAGTAGTTATGATTACAGGACTTAGCGAAGGACAATTTCCTCACTCCAAGTCCTTGGAAAACTTAGCAGATTTAGAAGAAGAGCGCCGGCTCTTTTATGTAGCTATTACCAGGGCCAAGCAAGAACTTTACTTAACCTGCCCTTTCATTACTCAGCCTTCGAGATTCATCCAGGAGTTAAACAGCGATTGTTATCGGGAAAGGGAGACAAGGGAGGCTGCCAAAAAGGTAATTTTGGATTTGGACTATGCGGAGGATAACCAATGGTAGAGATGGAGCTGTTCAAAATAAAAATCAACGAAAAAAGTGATATTCAAACTATAGTTTTAAAGGAAAAAAGCGGTAAGAGGCTGTTTTCGATAGGGGTAGGAATACCGGAAATAAATGCTATTAAGTTAAAGGCGGTTGGCGCAATACCGCCAAGGCCCCTGACTCACGATCTGCTGAATAATGTGATCAGACAATTAAACGCCAGGATCGAAAAAATAATCATTGATAAATTAGAACTCAATATATTTTATGCCAAGATAATTTTACAAACCGGAAATAACGGGATTAAGAAAATAGACGCCCGGCCAAGCGATAGCATAGCGCTGGCATTACGGGCAAAGGCGCCTATTTTTACTGCAGAAGAAGTGCTGGAAGCAGTGGCTACTACGTATAGTGAGTAGGCGGCATACATAGCTATGGGCTATGAGCTTTGAGCTAAATGTAAAGTAAGCAGTAGGCAGTAAGCAGAAGAAATAGAGTAGAAATAGATAGAAATTAGAAGAGTTTCTAAAGAAGAATTTCACAGGAATTAATAGAAATTGATTGTTAACGTAAAAAATTCGCGGTAATTCGTGTTTAAAAAGGGAGGTTTGTGAAAATGAGAAAGAATTTTTTAATTGTGTTTTCTATGGCATTGATGTTAATTGTTTCAGGCTGCGCTGGAATTGAGCCGGATCCAACCGCGATATTACGCCACCCTTTAGGCACAGACCGTATAGCGGTGGGTATGGTCAAAGAAGGAGTGCGTGATATCTGGGGCAGGCCGGATGTTATTACCCGGACCGGCACCAATGAATTAGGGGTTCTTTGTGAAGAATGGGTTTATTATGGCCGTTATCCGGGGCTTCCCGTAAATGCGGGCTATTTTCATAAGACCAAACGCCTCTATTTTGAAGGAAATGTTCTTGTTCGATGGAAAGATTGAAGATAATTTTAATGATTTGTCCAAATTGCTATAAGTCGTTTACTGCTCAAACACAGCTTTGTCCGCAATGCAAGGTCAAGCTTCTTGAGGCCAAACATCAACACCTGCAAAAGATTACCAAAAACATAAAGGACAAAAGAAAAAGGATAAAGGGTAAAGGGTGAAATATTCCTATGAGCAATAAAAACCCGGAGATAGTTAAAATTTTGAACCAAATAGCCGATCTTTTAGAGATAAAAGAAGAAAATCCTTTTCGGATCAGGGCCTATCGCAGAGCCGCTCAAGCCTTAGAAAAGCTTTCGCAGGATCTGGAGAAGTTGGCCGCCGAAGACCAACTTACCAACATTGAAGGTATCGGCCATGACCTATCTTCAAAGATCAAAGAGTTTTTATCCACCGGCAAGGTTAAGCTTCATCAGGATTTAATTAAACAGTCTCCCAAAGGATTTTTGGAATTGATGGCTATCCCTTCAATAGGCCCCAGGACCGCGAAGCTGCTTTCAGAGAAGTTAAATATAAAAAGCATAAATCAACTGGAAAAGTATGCGCGGTCTCACAAGATAGCAGGCCTTCCGGGATTAAAAATCAAAACCGAAGGCAATATCCTTAAGGGAATAGAGTTTTTAAAGCGAACAAGCTTGAGAACTCCTTTAGGAGCAGCCTACTGGATTGCTGCCGAAATTATTGCCCAACTTGAGCAGTTACCTCAAGTAAAAGGAATTGGTCCGGCGGGAAGCATTCGGCGGATGAAAGAAACCGTTAGAGATATTGATATTCTGGCTGCTTCTACAAATCCCCGGCAGGTGATGAATCGATTTGTCGATCTCCCTTTAGTTAAAGAGATCTTAGCGCATGGTTCGACTAAATCAAGCGTTAGAGCAAAAGAAGGGATCCAGATTGATTTACGGGTGGTTAAACCCGCCAGCTTTGGAGCGGCGCTTGCCTATTTTACCGGTTCAAAGGAGCACAACATAAGATTACGCAAGTTGGCGCTAAAGAAAGGGTTAAAAATCAATGAATACGGCGTATTCAACCTGAAGACCGGCAAAAAAATTGCCGGAAAAGAAGAATCCGAGATTTATAAAATCCTGAAGATGATGTTTATCCCTCCTGAAATCAGAGAAGGTACCGAAGAAATTGAGAAAGGATTAAAAGGGGACATTCCCAGATTGTTAGAGCCGGTTGATATTAAGGGTGACCTCCATATTCATTCTACTTACAGCGATGGAGCTAATACAATAGAAGAAATTGCCCGGGCCTCTCAAGCGATGGGGTATGAATATATAGCTATTTGCGATCATTCTAAGAGCTTGGCAGTAGCCGGAGGGTTGTCCGTTAAAAGGTTGTTAAAAAAAACAGAGGAGATAAAAAATTTCAACAAGAAATCGAAAAAAATCAGGATATTAGCCGGCGCAGAAGTTGATATCCTAATAGATGGTTCGTTAGATTATAAAGACGAGGTTCTGAAACAACTGGACTTTGTGGTGGCTGCTGTTCATACCGGATTTAAGCAGAGCAAAAAAGAAATTACTGATAGAATAATAAAGGCTATGGATAATAAATATGTTCATTTGATAGCTCATCCAACCGGGAGGCTTATGGAGGTGAGGGATCCGTACGAAATAGATCTTGAGAAAATTTTTGAAGCCGCGCGGGATACTAATACTGCTTTGGAAATAAACGCATTTCCGGCCAGGTTGGATTTGAATGACAGAAATTGCCGCAATGCAAACAGAAAAGGCGTAACCTTGATTATTGCTACGGATGCTCACACTATCAGCCAGCTAAGAAATATGTTTTTTGGCGTCAGTGTAGCCCGCAGGGGTTGGTTAGGAAAAGAAGACATATTGAATACACTTCCAGTTCAACAATTTCTTAAGAAGATAAAGAATAATTAAAGAGGGCTGAGAAAATGAAAAAGAAATGGCCGTATTATATTGGCTGCGCAGCGATCCCGCATATAATGTTAATAGTCGGGATAATATTTTTATCAAGGAGAGAAAAAGAAAATAAAGATTTTGGAATGCAGTTATGCAGGTACTCAACCATTGTTTTAACGCTGGGATTCTTGATATATTACCTGTTTTTTACGCCAATATTCGGACTTGATTAAGCTGAATGGCAGAATAGGAGGATTAAGGTGATCGGGAAAAGAATCGATAATGACATAAAAGAAGCGATGAGAAATAAAGATTCTATCAAATTAACTACCCTTAGGATGTTGAAGGCCGCGATTAAGAATGTGATGATCCAAAAGAAAGCCAGTTTACTTGAAGATGCCGATGTATTTCAGATAATAGCCCGGCAGATAAAACAGCATAAAGATTCGATTGAAAGTTTTTCCAAAGGACAGAGGGAAGACCTGGCAGACAAGGAAAGGCAGGAATTGAAGGTTCTACAGTCTTATCTTCCCAAACAGCTCTCTGACCAGGAAATTACAGCTATTGTTAAACAAGCCATAGTCGAGACAAATGCTCAAGGCAGGCCTGATATGGGTAAGGTAATGAAGCTGGTTTTAGAAAAAACCAGGGGCAGATCAGATGCCAAGCTGATTTCGGAAATAGTGGTGAAAGAACTTGAGGCTTGAGAAAGGAGCAAGAACATGAAAAAATTGCCCATTATTGTTATTGTTTTTGTTTTTTGCTTAACTACGGCTGCCCTGGCAAATGAGGGACCGGAGAAAAAAAGCATCTATAGGGATCTGCTCGGAGAGGACACATTCTTGACCATAGGTTTCCTGCCAATAGGTTTTGTCAAAGGGCACAATACGTATCATATTACTTTTGATAATCCATGGGACACCGGAGGGCATGTCGAGTGTGAGTTAGAGTGGCCGATAAATAATTTTTTGTTAGGCGCTGAGTTGAATGCAGTTCAAAAAAACCCTCAAAATCACCGGCAGGACAGGGTAAAATTGAATATGGCCTGGTTTATTTCTGTTAATGAGAAGACAAGTAATAAGATGAAGGATTCGGATTGGTTGGGAAATGATGACTATTATGATGATGGCGTGATAAACGGCAGTACAGGGCAGCACGCGGGTAAAGATATCTATTCTGAGTCGGACGCGGATCTGGATAAAGGGCATATAGTAGATGTGAATTACGCTTATAACTTCTGGCCGCTTAATGGGCTTGAGCGTAAATTTGAAAACTTTGACTTTGGATTTGGCCCAATATTGGGCTATCGCTACCACTATTTCAGCCATGCCGCTAGAAGCCTGGACCAAATCGGCTATGGCCCCTACGCCGCTGGTCATACACACAAAGACCTTATCGGAAATACCTGGGGAAAATATAAATTGCATGAGCATATGTTCTATCTGGGAGGCAATATCGATATATTGCTTAGTGACAATTTTGGCTTTAACGTCAGAGGGGGTTATATACCCTGGATTTCGATAAGAGATGAGGATACTCATTTGTATCCCACTAGCGCTATTGGCCACACAATGGTCTCTACCGGTGATTGCGAAGGCGATGGCGGATTGTTAAATATGAGCGGTAATTGGGAATTTTATCCTGATTGCACAGCCGAATTAGGCGCAGAGTATTTTTTTAGCAAGGCAACCGGACATATGGAACAGAAACATTACATAGACGGGATGTTTTGGTACTCTGCGGAGGCGGCAGGCTTAAAGGAATGGGTATCAACATCCTACTGGACATTTTCTGGAAAAATCAAATTTAGGTTTTAGATGCCGAAAAAGATCTTAATCACTTATGCTTCAGCCGGGGCCGGACACAAAAGAGCCGCAGAAG
>JAYELI010000034.1 GCA_034717435.1 Candidatus Omnitrophota bacterium | reverse complement strand
GGGCGACCGAAGGATCTCCCATAAAACCGTGTTTTCTGAGATTCTTCGGCCTTCGGCCTCAGAATGACCTTTTTAGCGTTATTATTTTTAATTTCGGTTAAGGTGCGCACTTTTAAAACTTAAATCGCTCTAAAACTGTGCACTTTTAATTTTTAAATAACAAAACGAGCTTCCAATCTTGACTTTTATAGGGCAGTGTGTTAAAAATAGTAGTTGATTTTGGCGCGATAGCCAAGCGGTAAGGCGGGAGTCTGCAAAACTCTTATGCGTCGGTTCAATTCCGACTCGCGCCTCCAGAGGAAATTTTTGGCAGCCGGGATGCTGAAATTGGTATACAGTACGGACTTAAAATCCGTTGGAGCCTAGCTCCGTGTGGGTTCGAGTCCCACTCCCGGCACTATTTAAACCGATGAGGAACGAGAACCCACAAAAGGGGTTTTAGGGGAAAAAGGATTTTTCCCCTAAAGCAAAGACTTTTTTGAACTGAAAGGGAAGAGGAATATTAAGGGGAAACCGTTAGGTTTCCCCTTAAGGAGCGAGCGAACACTTCAGATGTGCGCGAGCGACGGGTGAGATTTGGAAAGGAGACGATCATGAATAAAAGGTTTGCTGTTGTAACAGGATTGATTGCCGTAGCCCTCCTGTCTGTTTTTCTGTTTGTAACTCATTGTCCGGCATTTAGAGAACCGGAGATACCGGGTGTGGTTAGGGATGTTCTGGAGAAATACGCCCGTAAGTTTCCCCAGGGAAGGCTCGATTATGCCGGCAGAATAGGAGACCGGTTTTTCATCGGCATTATAGTTTTCCCGCAAGAAACAGAACTGGATGTTCGTTATGTATTGGTGGGAAAATTTAAAGAATGGCAGCCGATCGCTGAATTTGAAAAGTTGGATTATTAAAAGAAAGAGAGGCGGGAAATGAAGAAATTTTGTACAGTATTTTTAATAATAAGCGCTTTTATGTTGTTTGCGCTGAATTTACCGGCAGCGGAAAAATATGATACGAAATTGCCGAAAAAGATCGATGATCTGGTAAAACAATTGGAGCATAAAAGCGTTAAAGAAAGGCAGAAGGCAACTAAGAAATTAACAAGAATCGGGCGGCCCGCGGTAAACGATCTTTGTTTTGCTCTTAGTGATAACGATAACAGGTTTGCCAGGATGTGTTGTGCTGAAGCGCTTGGTATTATCGGTGATGCTTCAGCGGTCCCTTCTCTGATTAAGGCCTTAAGCGACCAGAACTCTCGAGTGAGGGCATTTAGCGCCCGGGCCCTGGGAGAACTTGGAAACTCCTCAGCCGTTACGCCGTTAGTAAAGGTTGTTAAAAAAGATGATGCTTCGATCGCCCGGGTATTTGCTGCTACCGCCTTGGGAAAACTCGGGGACCGAGAGGCAGTTTCTACGCTGCTCAAGGCCTTAAAAAACGATGAGGATGTTGAGGTGAGGGTAGCCAGCGCCAATTCGTTAGGCATCTTAGGGGATGTTTCCAGCCTCAGTTCATTGTGTGAGGTATTGCTTGACGATAAAGATACAGGGGTCCGCGTGGCTTGCGCTGATGCCTTAGCTGAACTTGGCGACCGTGAAGCTTCTTCGTTTTTAGCCGAGGCTTTGTTAGAGGATCATGCTCATCAGGTTAGGTCAAGCTGTGCTTTCTCTTTGGGCAAGGTAGGGACAAATAGTGCTGTCCCGGCTTTGATCAAATCGCTAAACGACGAATATAGAGATGTGGTTGTCTATAGCCAGGATTCGCTGGTTAGCATTACCGGCAGGAACATCAAGGGATATAATAATTGGCAGCAGTGGTGGGAAGATAACAAAGATCTGTTGGAATAGGACGCTTAACCCGGCTAAATAAACTGCTAAATTGCTAACCTGTTAAATTGATACTTCGTAAAAGAAATATATAGAGATTAGAAGAATCTTCAACGAAGAGTCTTATCGAAATTAATTAAAATTGATTGTCCAATTTAGCAATTTAGCAATTTAACAATTTATAAGGGGGCGGTTGGCGCAGTTGGTTAGCGCGTTTGCTTGACATGCAAAAGGTCGCTGGTTCAAATCCAGTACCGCCCACCATAACTATAAAAGTCATAAGTTATAAGTCGTAAGTCATAAGTATAATTTACAACCTATGACATAAAACTTATGGCTTAAAGGAAGTATGAATTGAACTTAGATATTTTAAGGCATAGCGCTGCTCATATTTTGGCCCAGGCGGTTAAGGAGCTTTATCCGGAAACAAAATTGGCCATTGGCCCGGCTATCAAAGGCGGTTTTTATTATGATTTTGACCGAGGGCTGGCCTTTGGCCTTGAGGACCTGGCCAGGATAGAAAATAGGATGAAGGAGATCATCAGCCGCAACCTGTCATTTACCTATCAGCAGATTCCCAAGAAAAAGGCGATTAGCCTATTTAAAAAATTGAACGAAACCTATAAGCTGGAATTGATCGACGAAATAAAATCTGATCAAGTTTCGATTTATCAACAGGGAAAATTTACAGACCTTTGCCGTGGTCCGCATTTGGATTCTACCGGCCAGGTCAAGGCATTTAAACTGTTAAGCATAGCCGGGGCATATTGGAGGGGCAGTGAATCCAACCCCATGCTCCAGCGTATTTATGGCACGGCTTTTCAGACAGATGAGGAATTGAACAAATATCTGACAACCTTGGAGCAGGCCAAACTGAGAGATCACCGTAAACTTGGCAGAGAGTTAGGATTATTCAGTTTTCATAACGAAGCCCCGGGTTTCCCTTTTTACCACCCTAAAGGAGTGATCCTTTATCAGGTATTGCTGGACTTCTGGAGACAGGAGCATAAAAAGAGGGGATATGTCGAGATCAAGACTCCCTTGGTTTTAAAGGAGGAGCTTTGGAAACAAAGCGGGCATTTTGACCACTATCGCGAACATATGTACTTTACTGCTATTGGGAAGGAAAATTTTGCCCTCCGGCCGATGAATTGTCCGGGAGGACTGTTGTTTTATAAAGAAAATCTGCATTCTTACCGGGAACTACCGATAAAAATGGCTGAATTAGGCCTGGTCCACCGGCATGAGCTTTCCGGCGTCCTGCACGGCCTATTCAGGGTTAAAGCATTTATGATTGATGATGCCCATATATTCTGCATGCCTTCTCAGGTAACCGCTGAAATTATCAGGGTAAGCGAACTGATACTTTACTTATACCAGGCAGTGGGATTTAAAGATTGCAATATTGAGCTTTCGACCCGGCCCCGGGATTCTATGGGCTCTGATCAGATCTGGGAAGAGGCGACTAATGCCCTGAAAGATGCCCTGGCCAGTCTCAAGGTAGATTACAAAGTCAACGAAGGCGAAGGCGCTTTTTATGGGCCCAAGATAGATTTTCATATCAAGGACTGTTTAGATCGGACCTGGCAGTGCGGTACTATCCAGGTTGATTTTTCTATGCCTGAGAAATTCGATCTTGAATATATCGGAGAGGATGGCCGATCCCACCGGCCGGTGATGATCCATCGGGCAGCCTTTGGCTCAGTAGAGAGATTTATCGGTATCCTGATCGAGCATTATGCCGGCGCGTTTCCTGTCTGGTTATCTCCTGAACAGGTAAGGGTTATGTCTATTGCCGATCGTCATATCGAGTATGCAAAAAAGGCGGCATCAGAGATGGAAAGCGGAGGCGTCAGAACCAGCCTGGATCTGCGTAATGAAAAGATAGGCTATAAGATCAGGGAGGCCGTTGCTCAAAAGATACCTTATATGGCAGTAATCGGCGACAGGGAAATTGAAAATAAGGATATTTCAGTCAGAGAAAGAAGCAGTAGGGATCAGGACAGCCGGAAACTGAGTGATTTTATCAAGAAGGTAAACGAAAAGATTGTAAATAAAAAATGAAAAGGAGGTGATAAACATCGCTAAAGAAACAAGGATTAATGCCCGAATTCGGGCTAGAGAACTAAGAGTTATCGGAGCTGAAGGAGAACAACTGGGCATTTTGAAGACTCCCGAGGCGTTAAAGTTGGCTGAACAAAAAGATATGGATTTAGTTGAGGTAGCGCCGGAGGCTGCTCCTCCTGTTTGCCGGATTATGAATTATGGCAAATTCAAATACAGCCAGAGGAAGAGAGAGCGGGAAGCCAGGAAGAAACAAAAGTCAGCAGGCCTTAAAGAGATAAAGTTTCGCCCTACTATCGAAGAGCATGATTACCAGGTGAAGCTTCGCAGTGCCCAAAAGTTTTTAGAACACCATAACAAGCTTAAGATTACAATGATATTTCGCGGCAGGCAAATAGCCCATTTTGAGCTGGGGAATCGGATTATTAAACGTTTGATTAAAGACCTGGAGGCAACCGGCCGTGTAGAAAGAGGTCCTTATCGGGAAAGAAAGATTTTAATAACTATTATTGTCCCGAACTAAAATAGCAACAGGGAGATAACATGCCGAAGATAAAAACAAAGCGGGGTGCAGCTAAGAGGTTTAAGGTTACCAAAACAGGCAAGGTAAAAAGGAGTAAAGCGTTTCGGGGGCATATATTGACCAAGAAATCCGGCAAGAGAAAACGGGCATTGCGCTCTCCGGGGTTAATAGATAAAAGCAATCAAAACAGGATTAAAAGATTGATACTCTATAAATAAATTAAATTGTTATACTGTTATACTGTTATATTGATATAGCAATATAACAATATAGCTAAGGAGGAAGATATGTCGCGAGTAAAAAAGTCACCTGCCTCCCGGAGGAGAAGAAAAGGGTTTTTAAAGCTTGCTGAGGGGTACAGGGGTGGAAGGTCCAGGCTTTATCGAACTGCCCGGGAAACAGTTCAAAAAGCGCTGGCCTATTCATATAGAGACAGAAAAGTAAAGAAGAGAGATTTCAGGAGACTTTGGATAATCAGGATAAATGCCCAGGCCAATCAAAACGGCATTTCTTACAGTAATTTCATTGACGGTCTCAAGAAAGCAAAGATAGCTCTGGACAGAAAGATGCTGGCCGAGTTAGCCGTTAATGGTAAAAAGGCATTTGCCGAACTGGCCAAAATAGCTAAAGAAGAGTCCAGGGGTAAATGAACAAATTAAGTCCTCCCCAGATAGTGGCCCTAAGTTTTTTGCTGGTTATTATAATCGGGACTGTCTTATTGAGTTTGCCGATATCTATTCAGGGCCGGGAAACGATAGATATTATCGACGCGATCTTTACCGCTACCAGCGCTACTTGTGTTACCGGGTTAATAGTCAAGGATACGGGAAGTTTCTTTTCGCCGTTCGGCCGCGCAATAATATTGCTCCTGTTCCAGTGCGGAGGGTTGGGGATAATGACTTTGTCCACCCTGTTTGCTGTTCTGTTGGGCAGAAAATTGACCATCAGGAGAAACGTTATTGTCCAGAGCGCTTTAGGCCGCCATAAAATAGAAGGCTTAACCACATTGGTCAAGTACATTTTATGCTTTACCTTTGGGATAGAGCTTTTAGGCGCCGGTCTTTTATTTCTGAGGTGGATTCAAGGCCCGGGTGTTTCAATTAAACAAGCCGCCTGGTGGTCAGTATTCCATGCCGTTTCAGCATTTTGCAATGCCGGATTTTCCCTGTTTTCCGATAGCTTTGCCGGTTATCGGGGTGATTGGTATGTCATTTTGGTGATGAGCATAATGATCATTCTTGGAGGGCTGGGTTTTGTCGTTTTAATGGATACGAGAAAACTGAAATTCTGGCGCAGGAATAAGGCCTTTATTTTTAAAACGCTTAACCTTCAAAGCAAGGTAGTCCTGACATTAACCGTTTTTTTAATTCTGATTGGAATAATCTTTTTCTTATTTTCAGAAGGCCAAAATACATTAAAGGGCCTTTCTTTTAAGGACAAAATTTTAGTGTCATCTTTTCAATCCGTTACTTCCCGGACAGCCGGATTCAATACTATAAATATCGGCGCGCTGCGGATGGGAACTTTGTTTTTCTTGATGTTTTTGATGTTCATCGGGGCCTCGCCGGGTTCGACCGGCGGCGGGATAAAGACCGCTACTTTCGGGGTGGTGGCGGCCGGTCTCTGGGCTATGATCAAGAACAAGAAAGAGGTTTCGATTTTTAAAAGAACCATCCCTAAAGATGTTGTTCGTAAAGCCCTGGTGGTTTTTTTGATGGCCCTGGGTTGGATTTTATTGTTCAGCCTGGCCCTTTCCGTGGTAGAAGGAGAAAATGTCGGCCGGTCGTCAAACTCATTTTTGCCTATGCTGTTTGAAGTAACTTCTGCCTTCGGAACCGTAGGGTTATCCACAGGCCTGAGCTCTAATTTGACCAGCCTGGGCAAGGTGTTGATTATTCTAACGATGTATGCCGGCAGAATCGGACCGCTGACTTTAGCTCTGGCGATTGCCTTGCGTGAAGAAAAAGTAATTTATAGATATCCCGAAGAAAGAATTATGGTTGGATAGGCAGGAGGAGATAGAGATGAAACAATTTGCAGTGATCGGTCTGGGAAGGTTTGGGTTAAGCGTGGCTCGGATTTTGAGCGAGAAGGGCCATCAGGTATTAGCAATAGACATTCTTGCTGAAAAGGTCCAGGAGGCCTCATCGTATGTTACTCAGGCTGTTCAGGTAGAGATTACTGACGAGAAGGGTTTAAGGGCTGTCGGCATTGAACATGTAGACTGTGCCATAGTGGGCATCGGAGGCCTGGAGGCAAGCATTTTGGTCACTTTGACCTTGAAGGAAATAGGGATAAGCGAGATTGTGAGCAAGGCAGTTAACGGCCTTCACGGCAAAGTACTGCAAAAGGTGGGCGCGACAAAAGTGGTTTTCCCCGAACGCGATATGGGAATAAAACTGGCTAATAGCCTTGTTTCTCCCCGGATAATCGAGCAAATCGACCTTTCCTCGGATTACAGTATTATGGAAACAGCGGTGCCCCGGGAGTTTACCGGAAGTTCGTTAGCGCAATTAGGAGTAAGGGCAAAATACGGCATTACGATTATTGCGATCAGAAGGAAAGAACCCGTGGTTACCGAAGAAGGGAAATCCGAGGTCAGGGAGTCAGTGAATATCCTGCCGGAAGCCAATTACATAATCAAAGAAGATGATGTCCTGATAATAATCGGCAGCAATAAAGATATAGAAAAATTAAAGAAGAAAGGTTAATATTTTTAATGAAAGAATATTTGAAGGAGATAGAAAAAGAAGCCCTGGGCCGGATAGGGCAGGTAAGCCGCAAACAGGACTTGGAAAATCTGGAAAGAAAATACCTTGGTCGCAAGGGAAAGCTTTCTGAGGTCATAAAAAAAATAGGGATGCTTTCCTTAAGCGAGCGGTCCTTGGTCGGACAGACAGCCAATCGGGTCAAGGAAAAGATATCCCGGCAGATACAACTCAAGAAAGGGTTTTTAAAACAATTGCCTGGCCGGGCAGCAAAGGAGAAAATAGACATCAGTCTTCCCGGGGTTTTGCCGGATATCGGCCACTCCCATCCGATCACTCAGATTATTGAGCAGATAGCCGGGATTTTCTCAAGATTAGGGTTTCATCTGGTAGAAGGGCCGGAGATAGAAACAGAATATTATAATTTTGAAGCCCTGAATATGCCTGTTTTTCACCCTTCCAGAGAGACCTTTCACACATTCTATACCACCGATAATTTTCTTCTGCGCAGCCAGACCTCGACAGTTCAGATCAGGGTTATGGAAAAAAGGCAACCTCCTATTTCAGTGATTGCTCCGGGAAAGGTTTTCCGTCCTGATGCTACTGATGCCAGCCATTCTTTTATGTTTCATCAAGTAGAAGGATTAATGGTAGATAAAAAGGCAACCTTTGCAGAATTAAAGGGTATTTTAACTGTATTTTTAAAACAGATGTTTGGCTCGAAGATCAAGATGAGGTTCAGACCTCATTATTTTCCTTTTACCGAACCCAGCGCAGAGATAGATATATCCTGTATAATTTGCAAAGGTGCCGGCTGCCGGGTTTGTTCGCAGAAAGGGTGGCTTGAGATTTTGGGGGCGGGCCTTGTTGACCCGGCTGTGTTTAAAGCGGTAGGATATAATCCAGAGGAGGTTACTGGTTTTGCCTTTGGTATGGGAGTGGAACGGATTGCTATGTTGAAGTATGGAATAGACGATATCCGTTTATTGTTTGAGAATGATTTAAGGCTGTTAGAACAATTTTAGAGGCTGTATGAAAGTAACTTATAACTGGCTGAAAGATTATCTAAAGTCTGATATTTCTCCGGATAAACTGGCTGATAAACTGACGATGGGAGGGCTGGAGGTTACGTCTTTAGAAAAGACAACAGCCGGAGATTGGCTTATGGATTTAGAAGTTACTACCAATCGTCCGGACTGGTTAAGCGTGCTTGGTGTGGCCCGGGAGGCAGGTGCGATAACTGCTAAACCAATAAGCCTGCCGCCTGGTTCTATAAGTAAAGCGGTGGATATCAAAGATCAAAGAATAGAGGCAGTGATATTAGACCCCCGTGGCTGCCCGCGATATACAGCTCGTTTGGTTACAAATCTAGAGCCGAGGCCAACCCCGCAATGGATGAAGGAAAGATTAGAAGCAGTGGGTTTGAGGCCGATAAATCTTATTGTGGATATCACTAACTTTGTTTTGTTGGAATATGGCCAGCCGCTTCATGCTTTTGACTATGATAAGTTAAAAGGATCTAAATTATTTATCAGGCGGGCCAGAAAGACAGAAAAACTCTTGGTCATTGACCAGAAACTGATAGAGCTTGATCCGGAAATGCTGGTAATAGCCGATAAAGACAGGCCGGCAGCATTGGCCGGCATTATCGGAGGAAAAAATTCCGAGGTAGATCCAGGGACTAAAAATGTTTTATTAGAAAGTGCATATTTCGATCCTATTTTAATAAGAAAGACCAGCAGAAAACTGGGGTTAGTCACCGAATCTTCCTACCGGTTTGAGAGAAGAATTAACCTGGAGGCGGTAGCCGAAGCTTCTAGCAGGGCTTGTCACCTTCTGGAAAAATTAGCCGGCGCAAAAATAGACCGGACTATTGTAGATATCGGCAAAAAAATCTGCGAAAGAGAAAAAATCTGCTTAGATCCCCTTAAAGTAAATCAGACCCTGGGAGTGGAATTATCCGCTAAGCGCATTTGCGATCTGCTTAACCGGCTGGACCTGAAGGCCGTCATTGCTAACGATAAGGCCATTGAGGTAGAGATACCGTCCTTTCGCAGGGATCTAACCAGGCCAATAGACCTGATCGAGGAGGCCGGCCGGATATACGGGTATCAAAATATCCCGGTGGTTACCCCGAAGATTAAAGTTAGCACTCTTAAGCAGGATTTGACTAAATCTGTCGAATTAAAAGTCCGCCGACTTTTAGTATCAGCAGGGTTAAGCGAGATTATAAATTACAGCCTGATCAGCCGTAATACGCTCAAAAAAATAAACATGCAAAACGAAAAAGTTGTTTCTGTAAAAAATCCCTTGACCAGAGAACAGGAAATTATGCGGCCCGGTTTATTGGGAGGAATGTTAACCACGGTTAGCCGCAATAAAGATAGAAGAATAGATGATGTCAGGATCTTTGAGCTCAGCCGGGTCTACCTGCCCGAAGGAGTTAAAAAACTGCCTGTCGAACAACTGAATTTATCAATTGCCTTTAGCGGGAAAAAACTGCCGAGCTGGAGGGTAAAACGGGGGCCTTTTGATTTTTATGATTTAAAAGGCCTGCTGGAAGTCTGTCTGGCGGATTTGAAAATAACTGACTATAGGATTATTGACCGGCAGTATCCCTGGTTAAACCCGGCCAGTTCAGCCTGTTTGGAGATCGGCAGCGATTATATCGGTTATCTAGGGGAAGCAGCCGAAGATTTGCTTGACAATTTTGATTTAAACAGCCCGGTTTATATTCTTGAGTGTAATTTTGATAAATTAGTTTCGCATAGCGTGCTAAAAAAGAAATTCAAACCAGTTATTAAATACCCCGCTGTTTGTTATGATGTAGCCGTGGTAGTCAAGGAGGCCATTGCCTCCGGAGAGGTGATTAGCCTGGTCAGGGCTGCCGGCGGTAAGTTGGTCAACAGGGTGGATTTATTTGATGTCTATCGGGGGAAACAGGTTCCCGAGGGCTGCAAAAGCCTTGCTTATTCTGTTGAATACCAGGCTGTTGACAGGACATTGACAACTAAAGAAGTAGACCAGGTGCATTCTAAAATTCGGCAGGACTTAGAGAAGAAACTGGGCGCTCGGATCAGATAAATAATGCTTGCAGCAGGTTAAAAAATATGGTATACTTTTAACAGATAAAATTCCCTGCCCTGCGCGAGTTGATTTGATACATCTTGTTCCAACAAATTAGATAAGGGAATCTGAGATTAGGTATAGATTACAGGCCCCTGGTTTCAACAAGGGGAAGTAAGAAGTATCTAAAGAGGATACCCACCTGTATGCACGGGTTCAAAGATGATCATTTCACACGGCTTTGGGCGGGGATTTTTAATAGCCAAAGATTTTATCAATGAATAACGAACCAACCCTTTTTGAACAAATCAACCTTTCCAACCGCAGTAAAAACTCTCCGTTACCAATCAGGATGAGACCCACCAGCCTCGAAGAATTTATCGGCCAAAAGCATATCCTCGGCAAAGGGAAACTGCTCAGAAGGGCTATCCAGGCTGATAAAATATCGTCTCTCATTTTATACGGGCCGCCGGGAAGCGGGAAAACCACTCTGGCTTACGTAATAAGCAACATTACCAAAGCGCAGTTTATCTGTTTAAATGCCGCTGTCTCAAACGTAAACGACATCCGCCAGGCGATAATCAAGGCAAAACGCGGCCGTTCCTTAAATAATCAACGGACCATTTTATTTATTGATGAAATCCACCGTTTTAATAAAGCCCAGCAAGATGTTTTGATGCCTGATGTTGAACAGGGCAATGTAATTCTGATCGGGGCCACGGTGCATAATCCGTTCTTTTCGATAGTCTCACCATTGCTTTCCCGTTCCTTGATCTTTGAGTTAAATCCATTAACCGCCGATGAACTGATGACCGTATTACGCGCTGCCTTAAGCGATAAACAAAGAGGCCTGGGAGGCCTGGCGATAAACATGGAACATGATGCGTTGAGGCATTTAGCCGGGGTTTCAGGAGGTGACTGCCGCCGTGCGCTTAATGCCCTGGAGATAGGCGCCCTGACCACTGATCCTGATAAAGACGGAGTTATAAATTATACCAGCAAGGTAGCCGAGCAGTCTATCCAGAAAAAGATGGTTGTCTATGATAAAGGTGGAGATGGGCATTATGACAGCGCATCTGCGTTTATCAAGTCTATGCGGGGAACAGATCCGGATGCAGCGCTTTACTGGTTGGCAAAGATGCTCTATAGCGGGGAAGACCCCAGGTTTATTGCCCGCAGGATCGTAATCTGTGCTGCTGAGGATGTGGGCAATGCCGATCCTCAGGCCTTAATCCTGGCTAATGCCGCCCTTCAGATCTCAGAATTTGTAGGTATGCCTGAAGCAAGGATTCCCCTGGCTCAGGCAGTAACCTATATTGCCTCTGCGCCTAAAAGCAATGCATCTTATCTGGCTATTGAAGCAGCAACAGAGGATATAAAGAAACAAAAAGGATTAAACGTGCCTGAATTTCTTAAAGATTCGCATTATCCCGGGGCAGAGAGATTAGGCCGCGGCAAGGGCTATAAGTATTCTCACGATTATAAAGGCCATTTTGTAAAACAGGACTATCTTTCTCAAAAAAAGGTATTCTATAAACCAACCGGTATTGGCTATGAAAAGGTAATCAAAGAAAGGCTGAATAACCAGGCTGCCCGCCCTAAAACCCCATAGAGATTATCTGTTATCTAAAAATTAAAACTGCACAGTTTAAAGTTTAAAACTGCACACTCCCCAAGTCCTTAATTTTGTTCTTTTTAAGATAGGTGTCATCCTGAGGGAGCGTAAGCGACCGAAGGAAGTCCTGAGTATTCCC
>JAYELI010000033.1 GCA_034717435.1 Candidatus Omnitrophota bacterium | reverse complement strand
GCTTTTTACAAAGGCAATATCATCAGCCAGTTTTGCCGCTTTAAGATAAAACTTCAAATGCTCCTTAAAATCAAGCAGGCCTGATTTATCCCGCTTACCGATATTGTTTTTTATCCTATCTCTATCTATGGCCATAAATAAGTCCTGCCAATAAGCCTCATTCAAACATTTCCATATTATCTGCTGTTTGAGTTTTTTCTGTTCTTCTTTTATTGCTTCCCGCATCTTTTTATCTTTAAGATAACGAAATACTTGCTTGCGGATAGTCTCATCCCGCATAATTACCAATAACTCTCTAACATCATTATCCACAGCCAATTCTATTGCCTCTTTCATTGCCGGCACAACTTTAGCTATTTTCATCGCTTTCTTCAGGCTTTGAGGATCTAATAACGCGGACATTTTTCTAAATCTATTTTCGTCCTGTAATGACAAAAGCAGCTCTTTTTTCTTTTCGTAAGGGGCTACTTTTAATATCAGTCTTTTTAGCTTTTCGCTGTCAAGCCCTGTCTTCTCTTTTGGTCCGGTATCGTTTTTAGGCTTATCGCTTTGCGCTAAAGAAACCATGCTGGCGAAAAATTCATCATCCGTCATCGTCTGATGCGATTTATCCCATTGTTCTAATCTTTCAGCGTCATCTTTATCTAAAAAACTTTCAGCGGAATTTTCTTTAAGTAGAATGTTGTCAATTATCCTAACAGCCTTCTGCCGGTAAACTTCATCAAAATAATGAGCATCATTTATCTTCTTGTCTGTGATCCTGCCCTTTAGTAAATCAAGCCTTGCCGCGCTATAGCTGAGAGAATCTATTGCCATAAGCTTCGCTGTTTCATAAATATGTTCGTCTTCGTAACTCTCTCCTAAGGTATAAAGCCCCCGGGTAATCTTTTCCTGTTCAAGGGTATGGATATGATTATGGAGCTTATCAAAGACGCCTTTAGTTAATTTTTTATTCTCAAAATCCTCTAATCCTAAATCTTTATGCAGTCCTAATTTAATCACGGCTTTTTTTATAGACTTTCTGTATTCGTTCCTCAATGCTTCATCTTCGGTTTTAATATAATTATGAAACTTATTATGCAAATCGCTAAGCGCTCCATAAAGGTCGGATTCGGTAAACGGCGGGGTAAGATGTGAAGTGATCACTGCATAGCTTCTTCTTTTGGCTATTACCGCCTCTCCAATATTGTTGATGACATAAACATAAATGTGAGGCATGCCGGCGATTAACGCATCAGGCCAATCATATTCCGACAAAGCCACTTGCTTCCAGGGCGTAAACTCCAGGCTTCCATGAGTGCCAAAATGTATAATAGCGTCGGCGCCAAAACCGTTTCTTACCCATAAATAAGATGCTACGTAGCTGTGGGGCGGGGCTTTTTTTGCCCCGTGAATAAGCTGAGATTGATTATTTCCATAGCCGGGAAGAGGCTGGGGCAGGATTACTACATTATTGAACCGGATCCTCGCAACAGCAATATAGGTTTTGCCGTCTTTTTCAACGCGCATATATTCACCGGGAACCGGGCCGTAATTTTCTAAAATATCCTCAAACATCTCCTGTTCCAAATCCTTCTCACACCACTCTAAATATGCTTCGGTATCAATTAACTCAGGGCTTCCTTCTTCTAAATATTTCTGAAATGTCCCCTTAGCGTAAACACCTAAAACCGGGCCTTGCCTTTGGATTATCCGGATTAATTCCTTTTCATTCTCAGGTAAAACTCCTGTATCAAAACCTTCTCTTTCAAGATGTCTTAAAAGATTCAGCAAAGAAGGGGCAACCTCCATCCCTCCGGCAACCATTGAATTTAAACCCGGGCCTTTGAAATAATAAATTGCTATTTTCTTTTCTTCATTCGGTTTAGACTTTAGTTTAAGTGAGTTTTCTATTAATCGGCAAAATGTCTCAATCCTATTGGCCAATCCTTTAAAAATATACAGCCCATTTTTATCTTTAAACTGGGCGCTGATAACATAAGGGGCTATTCCCCCATCCAATTCCGGCATGACAATGCTCTGGCTCATCATACCGCCGCTCATTCCCCGCTGGTCTTTTATCCATTCATTATAAGGGCCAAAGACATTTATCGGACAAAGAAGGGGGATGTTTTTTTCTCTCAAATATCTTACGGCTTCATCTGCCCTGCCCGGGACAAATCTCCCGTGAGGCATAAGAACTACTAAAGAGGGATCTACCGCTTTAATAAACTCTAATCTTTTTAAAAAACCGGACATCGGATAAACATTAATCCCTTTTTGCTCCAGGTCTTTTATTATCATATCCACGTGTTCCCGGTTGGCATTACGCGGCCCGATATTGGTGGTAACCAGGCATACCTTTGGCCCGGCCTGTTTAAAATATCCTTTTTCTTCATAAAAGTCCTGATACTGCCTGTAGCCGGCAAAGTAATCATCTTCTCCTAAGTGAAAAAAGATATCATGCGGTATAATCTGCGGCTCCTTTATCTTTTGGCTAAAAAAAACTTTTTTATCAAACACCCGCCTGGTGTAATTAAGAAGCCTGTTTAGGTTCTTTTTGCCTCCGTTTCCAAAATAGCCCTCAATATATTTAAGGTCGATGCCGGTTAAATTGGTTAAATCGCTTTCTGAGCTGGTAGCCGCATAAGCATAAACCTTAACGCCTTTTTCTATAGCGGTTTTAATCCCGGCTGCCTGCCCCTCATCAAGGCGAAGTCCCATTCCAAAAAGGTAAATCGCGCAGTATTTGTCCAGATTCGGCGCTTCATCTTCTTTTAAGGTGATGCGCGCAACCTTGATCAACGGATTATCTTTTGCCTCTAAGATCGCGGCATATTGGAAATCGCGGAAATTTATAAAAGCAACCTTGGTGGGACCGACAAATTTAGAATAAATAAAACCCAGGCCCAATAAAACGATAATTCCGATAATAATATATCTATTTTTCAACTTTTTCAATTCTTAATCCCCTTACTCCGGCACATAAATAATCTGGCCGTTTTCCAGTTCATAGGCCACACCCACACGCTTGCCCCGGCCTTTTCCTTTGCCCTCTTTAGCTTTATACCGGACTATCTCTTTACCCTTCTTTACGATAATCTCCATATTTTTTTCACCGGGATTCTTTATCATCGTAACATCATCTTTGGTAAGAAGTTCTGAAATCTTAAAATACGAAACCATGGCTACCATAAGCGCTACGGCAAAGACCATTGCCAAATCAAAGAGGTTGGCCATGCCGGAAAGAGGATCATCATCACTGCCCCTCAATCTATGCGTAAAAATTCCCTTTTTCTTCATAGTTTAGTTTTTTCTGTTCTCTGACTTCTGTCTTCTGTCATCTGTCTTCCGAACGCGCTAATTCATAAACATATTGAAGATTATTTAAATCTTCGGCAAACCATCTCTGCTTAACCAATTGCGTAACAAAGCCTATTGCGCCGATAAAAATACCTACCACGGTCGTAGAAAAAGCTACCTGCATATTAAGCGCCATAGAGGCAATATCTCCCGCTGCCAGCCCTGTCAGCGCCGGGCCCATGGGAATTAATGTTCCCATGAGCCCGAGCATCGGGCCGATCCTCATCAATGTTTTAGAAATCTCCAGTTCTTTTTCGCCTTCTATCTCAAAATCAGAAACAGCTTTTTCGCAATGCACAGGATGCCAGCTGACATCTATCATTGTTTTAAGATACTTTAAAAATAAACTTTTCCCCTGTATATACCCGGCAAAATCTATTTTTTTGGCGCCTTCTCTTTTTAGATGATTCAATAACCTGTCGGCATTTTTCTTAAATCTAAGCCGGCTCATATATAAACCGTAAAATCCTCCGAGCATTAGCAAAGATTTCACAAAAGCAAGAAGCAAGAATACAATAATGGGTATTAGTAAACTCGTGGAAATCCAGTAAAGTATGTTGGTAAATAAAGTCATACTACCCCTCCCCGGTTCGTTATGTGTCGTGCGTCATGCGTAATGTAGAAAAAACCTGTCTTTTACTTATATAAGATTTTTTAGGTACAATACGCATTACGCACTACGCACTACGATAATTCGACTTATAATAGCCGGCAGAAACTACGATCAGCATAGCCGCCAGCGTTATAACGGCAGCCTTAACATCAACCTGTAATTGGGTATGGCCTATCTTCATCCCTATTATGATAAGCGGAAGAAACATCGACAGGAGTATCTGCAAGAATGAAAGGATAATTTTCAGCTCTATACGCCATTCCCACTTTGGGAATAGCCGCCTTATACCCAGGGCGCTTAAGATTAAGACTCCAAAAAGCGTTAATGATAAAATTAAAGCTATAAAATAAAATTGAAATTTTTCAATTACGTTGAATAAATATGTCTGGAGGAAAAAAACTCCCGCCAGGAATATTCCTGAAGGCAATAAAGACAAGAACCTTGAACTCATTTTTTGCCTTCCCGCATAATGGTCTTTTATCAACAATAAACTCAGGAGCATAATTAATATCGATTCGATAATCTGATAAGCGCAGATAGAAGATAACCTATTGAAATTACCCACAAACCGGTCAAGCATCTGAATGTTTAACCTGGCGGCAAAAGGAAATAGAAAAAAACTGACTGCGGCTAACGCAGCATTAAAACCTATGACATATCTTTTCTTTCCCAATAAAGAAAGATTAATCGTGGTATGTAAAAAACCCAGCATAAAAAGAATTATTAAAAATAGCCACATATTTTTTACTTACAATAATATATGATTCATCTTTGTCTTGTTTAGTAATCTGTGTAATCTATTTTTAAAATCTGTGTAATCATTTTAATCTTTTAAAATTTTTCATTTTAACCTAAAAACAACGGCTACTTCCATTTTAAGACAAGAACTGTTTAATTCCCGGGGAATGGGAGGAAAAGGACCGGCTCTCCTTACCGTAGAAACTGCCTCATTATCCAGGATGGAAAATCCGGATGAATGGACTATTTTAACACCCTTCTCCTGGCCATTTGATAAAACCGCAAATGTAAGGCAGGCCACCCCTTCGAATCCCTGTTTTTTTGCCCACCTTGGATACCTGCGGCAGGATTCGATCCTCTGCTTAATTATATCCTGATAGCGAAGCATTGCTTCGTCATCGGGGTCTATAACCTGCACATACTCAGAAACCGGAGGCTGAAGATTTTTTTCCTCCAAAACTATTTCTTTAATCTCTTTCTCGAAAATCTCTTCTTCAGGAATTTCTTTTTTAAGTTCCGGCTTTTCTGTAATTTTTTCTTCTTCGGGTAAAGGTTCTGGTTCCAACCGGGGCGGCTCGGGTTTTTTTACAACTTGTTTTAGTTTTTTTTCTTCCCCCACCACATCTATCTTTGGTAAAAGAGGGGGTTTTTCTATTTTTATTCTTACCCGAAGTTCTTTTTCTTGTTGAGAAGGTTTCTCAAAAGTAAACAATCCGCTTACCGGCAGGCCCAAAAACAAAAAATGCATTGCCAAAGAAAAAAGAAAGACTGTTTTTATTACCCTTTCATCGGAAATCCTTTTCATTTAATAGCCCGTCTTCTATTTGGGTGGAAATTACCAGGCCTTCCGCGTTTGCCTGCTTGGCAATATCCATTACTCTCACCGCGAAACCAAGATTTATCTTTTGATCGGCCTTTAAGACCACTGTCTTTTTCCGGCTGGTTTCTAATTTCTCCTCTAAAGAGGCCTTCAATTCACCAATATCAATTTGCTTATCATCAAGAAAAACTTCATTGTCTTCACTTATAAACACAATAATACTTTCTTCCTTCTGGGACTCAGCAGCCTTTGCCGCGGGCAAAACTATTTTTATTCCCGGCTGCATTATAAAATTGGCGGTAAGCATAAAGAATATAAGGAGTAAAAAAACTATATCAATCAAAGGAGCGATATCGAAATGCATCCTTATTCTTTTTCTGCCCTCAAATTCCATTCTTATCTCTCCCTTTTTATAATCTGCGTAATCTGTGTTTTCAAATCTGTGTAATCTGTGTTTTTAAATTCCATACTCTACGTCTTCCTTAAACTGCCCGCTGTTTTTTTCCGGTTTTGACTCTCCGGTTCCCAACCACTCGGCTAAAGACTGGGCCGCGTCCTTCATCCGGGCAGAAAAATCATCTACTTTCCCTTCAAGATAATGGTAAAAAATTATCGCCGGAATTGCCACAGATAAACCGGCCGCGGTCGTAAGAAGCGCCTCCCAAATTCCGCCGGCCAAAACCGAAGCCTCTACGCTTCCTCCCAGTTCCTGGATCTTCATAAACGCCTTAATCATTCCGGTAACCGTGCCCAGCAAACCCAGCAGGGGAGAAATATGAGCAATAATCCCTAAGCCTCTTAAATCTTTCTCTAATCTTCTCAATTCTCTTGAGCCGGCCCGGGCAATTATTTTTTCTTTCTCTTCGGAAGATCTTCTACGTGTGTGGATACCGATAGACAAAATATTTGCTACCGGCCCGGATGAATTCTTGCATAATTTCTCCGCCTCATCCTGCCTGCCATCCAACAACAGCCTTTCCACCCTGGTCAAAAAATTAGGCATACCGGCTCTTGCCCGATGAAAATGATACAATCGTTCTAAGATAATACTCACGGCTATCATCGAACACAACAAAATAGGCCACATCAACGGCCCGCCTTTTAAGGTAAGCTCAAACATAACCAATCCCCTTTAAAATGCTACCTTTACCCCGCCTAAAAATTCTGTGCCGTCTATATCATATTCATCTTCTACGTTCTTTTCGCCAAACAGATTATCCACCCGGGCAAAAACCTGGACATATTCGCCAATATCCTTTGTCAGGGCAAGATTGCATATTGCATAACCATTTAATTTTTCATAGTCGTCCCCATTATATCTTTCCCCGATATATTCACCGGCAACATTTACGTTGAGATCAAGCTCGGGAATATCCCAATCGACTTCTAAGGTTACTTTATGCTTCGGCCTATTAAGAAGTTCTCTTTTCGTGGTTTTATCTTCGGTTTCCAGAAACGTATATCCCAACCTTGCGCCTAAATTATCAATGATCTGGCTGGCTAAGTTTAACTCTATGCCCTGGGTCATGGCCTCATCTACGTTTTCCCAGTACATATCCCAGGGAAATTTTGGAGCACCCCAAGGCCAATAATACTCTACAGTCCGATAATTTATTAAATCCTCAATGTCATTCCTGAAAAAAGACACCTCAGCCAGAAGTTTTTCCGAAAATCTATACTCTGCGCCGGCCTGATAGCCAATGGATTTCTCCGGCTTTAAATCAGGGTTTGAATGAACAATAAACGGCCCCATTGACCAATTATCGGCATAAAGCTTAACCAGGCTGGGGCCTCTGAAGGCCGTTCCCACAGAACCTCTCAATTTAAAATCCTCGGTTACATTATAAAGCACGCTTGCCTTGGGATTGGTTTCTGTCCCCCATTTATCGTGGTTGTCCACGCGGACACCGATAACAAAAGTAATTGGCTCAAAATCCATCTCATCCTGGATAAAGAAACTATGTAAGGTCTGCTCAGCAGAATAATCCTTGCCTTTATCATCTATTTCTTCCCCATTATAATGATAACCGCCAATCAGGGTATGTCTGTCCATAATTAACCGGCTGTAATTTATCTCTGCCTCGTAAGAATCATCCTTCCAATCCGAATTTTTGTCAGCGGTATAATGTTTATAGTCAAACCAGGAACCCCTTAAGCTTAATTTAGATAATTCATCAGGGGTCCACTCCCATATAGAATTGAGACTAAGCCTTTCCTGGATACGATCCTGCATTTCAGCCGCTGAAACCCCGCTTTTTGTGGTATGTTTGGAATAATAGGGTTTTAAGGTTAATTTAGATTCGGGTGTAATTTCATATTGAAAAGTTCCCTGGCCGATATATTCTTCATACCAATCGCTCTGTTTTACCCCATACCTGTCGATGTACTCAGGATGCACACCGTCGGACGTCCGGTAAGTAAAATCAAGAAAGCCTCCAAGATTACCTTCTTTAAAGCCGCCGCTTAATTCGTGAACCTGTGTCTTGCGGCTGCCAAAGGAAATAGAAGCAGAAGCTGTGAGCTCCTCCGGCGCGGACTTAGTAATAATATTGACCACTCCTCCGATAGCATCGCTTCCATAAAGGGCTGAGGCAGGGCCTTTTACTACTTCTATCCTCTCCACCATTTCTATAGAAATTTGCTGTAAATCCACGCCATCACCGTGTCCGCCTAAAACTCTTTGGCCGTCTACCAAGATTAAGGTATGCTTTGCGTCCAGGCCCTGAATTTGGATTTTTCCTTTGTCACCCCAGCCGCTGGAAGACTTATTAATTTTTACCCCTGTCAAATATGTCAAAGCATCCTGCACTGTTTTGATGTTTTTGGCCTCGATCTCTTCAGAAGTAACCACGCTTACTGCCACCGGCACATCGCCTAAGGTGTGTTCGGTTTTAGTAGCGGTGATTACAACCTGGCCTAAATTAAATCCTTTTTCCTCCTCTTGAGCCCCTGTTTCCTCCCATATTTCTACCTGCCCCCGGGCTTCTGCCTGACTAAAAATAGTTAAACTAAGTAGACAGACGAATATCGCCCCGGATAAAAATCCCAGCCGAATACCAAATAAAAATTTCATTGCTAACCTCCCTTTTTTCCGCGTTGTGATTGCAATTGCATTGCAGTTGCAATTATGTTTCAAAAAAAATTACCTTCACCTGTTATTGTGATCCACTGCTATCCTAACCCCAACATCCTTCCTCCCTGATAAACAATAAAAGCCGCTGCCCAGGCCAGGGTCGTGGTATAAAATACGACAAACAAAGGCCAGCGCCAGGAATTTGTCTCTCTTCTTATCACCCCAAGCACGGCTACACAAGGCAGGTAAAGAAGAACAAAAACCATAACGCTATAAGCAACCAGGGGGCTGTACATTTTACTGCCGTCAGCCCGGGTTTGCTTCTGAAGCGCCTGGCGTAACCCTGTAGACTCTTCATCGGCTTCACCAACAGAATGAAGCGTCCCTAGCGTGCCAACGACTATTTCTTTGGCAATAAACCCTCCCAGCAAACCTACCGACAACTTCCAATCATCAAAACCTAAGGGCTTAAATACCGGGGCTACTGCCCGCCCAATACTGCCGGCATAGCTTTTTCCCATTTTCTCAAATGCCTTTTCGTTTTCTATCCGGGATATAAGTTCCTGGTTGCTGCCTGCCTTTTCAACCAGGGCATCGTAATCCTTAGAATACTCCGGCTGCCAGGGAAAGTTGCTCAAAAACCAGACCAGGACACAACCGACAAAGATAACCGTGCCCGCCTTTTTTAAGTAAACCACTCCTCTTTCCCACATATGAATAATCAGCCCTTTTAGCGTCGGCACCCTGTAAGGCGGAAGTTCCATTACGAACGGGCTTGCCGGGCCTTTAAACAGATACTTACGAAATATTTTGGCCATTATAACGGCCACGGCCATCCCCAGGATATAAAGAGAAAATAACACGTTACCGCCTATTCTCTCAGGAAAAAATGCGCCGATAAATAAAGCATAAACCGGAAGCCTTGCCCCACAGCTCATAAAAGGATTAACCAGGATAGTCACCAGCCTGTCTTTTCTGTCATTTATAGTCCGGGTAGCCATAATCGCCGGCAGGTTACAGCCAAAGCCCAGGAGCATCGGGATAAACGAACGGCCGTGCAGGCCTATTTTGTGCATAAGCCTGTCCATAATAAAAGCGACCCGGGCCATATAGCCGGAATCTTCTAAGAGGGCCATCGCCAAAAACAATAAGAATATTATCGGCACAAAAATAAGCACACTCCCTACTCCGCCAATAACTCCATCAACTACCAGTGATTGAACCGCGCTTGCCTCGGGCAGTAATCCTCCGGCTAAGGAGCCCAACCACTCCTGTCCGGCCTCAACCCAGCCCATTAAGGGCTCGCTAACCTGAAAGGTAAATTTAAACATCAGCCAGGCCAGGCCTAAAAAAATCGGCAGCCCCAAAATCCGGTTAACCAGGACTTTGTCTATCCAATCAGAAATTGTATGACGCACCTCGTATGTCCTTTTAACAGCTTCACTGCAGGCGCCGCTGATAAATCCGTATCTTCTTTCAGCGATTACTGCCTCGGGATTGTCGCCAAAGATGTTTTTCAGGTGAGTAATGCTCTTTTCTGTCTGCTCTAAAACTTGAGCAGCATACGGGCTTTTGTTTATTCTCTTTGCAACCTCGCCATCATCCTCCAGTAACTTTAACGCCAGCCACTGCAAAGGATATTTTTCCGTCAATTTCTTATCTTCCTTAAAGATATTCTCTAATTTTTCTATCTCTTCCCGGATCTCCCGGCCATAGCCCACAGTAACTTTTTCTGAGCTAATTCCAGTTTCGGCTAGCTTAAGCGTTTCTTCTAAAAGTTCATCTATCCCGTTTTGTTTTGTGGCTACAGTAAAAACAATCGGGCATCCTAAAAGTTTAGAAAGCATCTTTCTGTCTATTTCTAATCCCCGGCGCTTGGCTACATCCGCCATATTAAAGGCGAGAACCAAAGGCACATTTAACTCCATAAGCTGGGTAGCTAAATAGAGGTTCCTCTCCAGATTAGAAGTATCGATAATATCAATTACTACATCCGGCTTTTCCTCTACTATGAAATTGCGGGTAACAATCTCGTCAATAGAGTAAGCGGTCAGGCTATAGATCCCGGGAAGGTCAACTACGTTTATTTCATAGCCTTTATATTTTAAAACCCCTTCTTTTTTTTCTACAGTTACCCCGGGATAATTGCCTACATGCTGGCGGGAACCGGTTAAGGCATTGAACACCGTGGTTTTCCCCGAGTTGGGATTGCCGGCTAAAGCAATGGTCAGCTTCTTAGGCACTTTGTCAGTCCTCCTTTACCAAGATTTTTTGAGCCATCCCCCGGCCCAGTACCAACCTGGAATTACCGATAGAAACAATACACGGGCCAACCCGGGAAGAATGAATTACCTTAAACCTTACCCCTTGTTTTAAGCCCATATCGGTAAGCCTGCTGCGCAGGCCCCGGCCGCTGGTTATGGCCATTAAGGTTACCTGTTTATGGGAAGAAACTATATTTAAAGGCACGAATTGCCCTTTCATCCTGCTATCTCCACATAAATATTAGCCGCCTCATTTTTGCGCAGAGACAAATGATACCCTTTTATTTTTACTTCGATCGGATCTCCCAAAGGAGCAGCTCTCTGCATTTCTATCTCCGAACCGGGAATAACACCCATATCCAAGATTCGACGGCGGATCAAGCCTTCACCTGATACCTTTGTGATTTTACCTTTTTCCCCGGACTTTAATTCTTTTAAGGGCTTAACAGCCATAAGTTATTTTTCCTTCCTGCCCGAACACTTCCGGCAATACCCCTTGATACCTAATCTATGCTCCACGGATTCAAATCCGTATTTCTTGCAAACTTCTTCTTGTAATTTTTCAATTTTTTCATTGCTGAATTCAATAATCTTGCCGCATTTTACGCAGACCATATGATCGTGATGCGGGTGGCCAAAGGTATGTTCATAGCTACCTTTACCCAGGCAGCGAAACGTCTCAACAATCAAACCGCTTTCAATCAATAACGGCAGGGTTCTATAGATAGTAGCGCGGGAAAGTCTTTTGTCCTTTTTGTGCACTTTTAAATAAATCTCATCTACATCAAAATGCTTATGCAGGGAAAAGATCTCTTTTAAAACAGTTTCTCTTTCCGGGGTAAATTTTAACCCTTTTTCTTTTAGATAGTTCCTAAATTTATCTTCCGGCCTAATCAATGAACATTACCTCCGATATAATTGCGATTGCCTCTCAATTACAATTATATCCGCTTTCATTCAGGTTGTCAAGCCCTTTTTGTAAACATGTTATTTAAAAATTAAAAGTGCACAGTTTTAGAGCGATTTAAGTTTTAAAAGTGCACACCTTAACCGAAATTAAAAATAATAACGCTAAAAAGGTCATTCTGAGGCCGAAGGCCGAAGAATCTCA
>JAYELI010000032.1 GCA_034717435.1 Candidatus Omnitrophota bacterium | reverse complement strand
CCCGAAGGGCGACCGAAGGATCTCATAAAACCGTGTTTTCTGAGATTCTTCGGCCTTCGGCCTCAGAATGACCTTTTTAGCGTTATTATTTTTAATTTCGGTTAAGGTGTGCACTTTTAAAACATAAATTGCTCTAAAACTGTGCACTTTTAATTTTTAAATAACAGAGGTGCGTTTTTTTATTGATTGTAACTGGTTTTTATGGTAAAATTAACAACACGATAAGGCGGCTAAAACAATATGAAGAAACGGATTCTATTAATGTATAGCCCTGGTAGTTCCGGGCATCAGCAGGCTGCTATGGCTATTCAGGCTGCAATCAGAGAAATCAGACCGGAAAGCGAGGTTTTAACTATCGACTTGTTTAATTACAGCAGTCCTATTTTGGAAAAGATGATAGTTAAAGTATACTTAGGCCTGCTTAAGACCATGCCCAGGGTTTGGGGATATCTTTATGATAATCATAGGGTATTAAGTATGGTATCATGGTTTATGGCAATGAGTTACAGGATGAGTTCTAATAAGGCAAAGGCTATTTTTGAGGATTTCCAGCCCCAGGCTATAGTCTGCACGCAGGCTTTTCCCTGCGGGGTGATGGCAGACTATAAAAAACGGTTTAGCTCGAATTTTCTGCTGGTTGGCGTGTTAACCGATTATTTGCCCCATTCATACTGGGTTTCTGAAGAGGTAGACCGCTATGTTGTTTCTTCTTTACAGGCGAGACAGTATCTGGCCAGATCCGGAATAACCGAAGACAAGATCATTAATTACGGCATTCCTGTTCACCCTAAATTTAGATGCCGGAACAACCAGCGCCAAATTCTGATAAAAAAATTAGGTTTAGACCCCGGCATGCCGATCATATTAATTATGGGAGGCTGCCATGGCGCAGGCCCGATTGAAAAGACGGTTTATCAATTAGGCAAAATAGGCCTTGATTTTCAAATAATAGTCATAACCGGGATCAATACTTCTCTGAAAAATAGATTAGAGAAGAAAAAAGGATATTTTAAAAAGCCGGTCAGGATACTGGGGTATGCAGATAATATTGATCAAATTATGGAGATTTCAACATTGGTTATAACCAAACCGGGCGGTGTTACCTGTGCCGAGGCCCTGGCTAAGAAACTGCCGATAGTGATCTTAAAGCCTATCCCCGGCCAGGAGACGAACAACACCCGGTTTTTGATCGAACAGGGAGCTGGTGTGGGGGTTAATAGCCAAGAGAAGGTAGCGGCAGTAGTATCTCGTCTTTTAAAAGAACCGGATGAACTGGATCGTATGCGCCGCAACAGCCGGGAGATAAGCAATCCGGATTCTGCTCTCAAGATAGCAAGATTGGCGCTGGAAGGTTGATGATTAATTATTTTATTTATCGCTTGGCCGAGGTTCTGGCAATTTATCTGCCGGCAGGATTTAGCCGGTGGTTGGGCATAAGGGTGGCCGATCTTTTTTATTTCTTTTCAGGCAAGAACCGGACAGTTATAGAGCACAACCTGCGGATCGTTTTAAAAAAAGCAAGTAAAAAAAGAATAGACCATTGTTCGCGGTGGGTATTTCGAAACTTTGCCAAATCTCTGACTGAATTTTTACGCTTTGGGAAAATGGACGCCCAATTTCTAAAACGCTTTGTAAAGATAGAAGGGATAAGGTATTTTGACCAGGCCTTAGCCCGGGGTAAAGGGGTTATTGCCATTACCGCTCACCTGGGAAACTGGGAGTTACCCGCGGCGGTGGTCTCATTTCTGGGTTATCCTTTGAATGTTGTTACCCTGCCGCATAGAAATCGGCTGGTAGATAATTTTTTTACTGAAAAAAGAACAATAAACGGCATCAAGGTAATACCTGTCGGCAGCTCTGTTAAAATGTCTCTTTCAGCGCTGAGGAATAACCAGATATTAGTTCTTGTCGGGGATAGAAACTTTTCCAAAGGAGGAGTAGAGACAGACTTTTTTAACAAGCCCGCTCTTATGCCTGCGGGCATTGCCACGTTAAGCCTGAGGTTCGGCAGTCCTATTGTGCCGGGATTTATGATTAGAGAGAAGGACGATACCTTTAAGCTGACTTTCGAAAAACCGATAATATATCAACCGACCGGTAAGCGAAAACAGGATTTAAAAAATATTACCCGGGAATATCTAAAGGTTCTGGAAAAATATATTGCTGGATTTCCAGAGCAATGGTCTATCTTTAGCAAGGTTTGGGGAAAGTAGATGAAGGTATGCGTGCTTATTCCTTTGTATAATGAAGCCAGGACCATAGAACGCTTGGTTAAAGACGCAGTTAAATATGCTGATAAATGCCTGGTGGTGGACGATGGTTCTGCTGACTCAAGCGGAACCATTGCTTTGGAGGCTGGAGCCGTTGTTATCAAACATTCCAAAAATTACGGTAAAGGCATTTCCCTGCAGAATGGATTTAAAAAAGTATTAGAAGAAAAATACGATGCAGTAATTACCATGGATGGCGATGGTCAGCACGACCCGGCGGATTTGCCTAAATTTATTAAAAAAGCTGAAAATTCCCCGGCCGGTATTATTTCAGGGAACAGGATGGGTAATCTGAAGGAAATGCCCCTGATCCGCATATTGACCAATAAACTTATGTCGTTTGTGATCTCTAAGGTCAGCGGACAAAATATCGTAGATAGTCAGTGTGGATACCGCCTGATAAAAAGCAATGTTTTAGAAAAACTGAACCTTTCTACTTCGCGTTTTGAAATAGAGTCTGAGATCTTGATTGAAACGGCAAAATTAGGTTATCGGATAGATTTTGTGCCCATTAACAGCATCTATCGGGGAGAAAAAAGCCGGATTGATCCCCTGTTTGATACATTGCGGTTTATAAAATTTATTTTCAGGAGAAGATGAATGACCGGTTACTGGCGAGAGTTATCCCGGCAGATGGTGGATAGCCAGTTGATTTTTCGGGGAGTTAGCGATAAATCAGTTTTGGCTGCATTCGGTAATGTTCCCCGGCACCGGTTCATACCAGAAGGGCTTGATAAAATAAATCCTTACGGGGATTATCCTCTTTCGATTGGAGAAGGACAAACAATATCTCAACCTTATATGGCGGCGCTGATGACCGAATCCCTTCAGCTTAAAGGCGGAGAAAAGGTGCTGGAAATTGGAACAGGTTCGGGTTATCAAGCGGCAGTTTTGGCTGAACTTACCGAAAAGGTCTATACAATAGAAAGGATTGCCTCCCTGGCCAAGCGGGCTGAGCAGACGTTGTCCGAACTCGGTTATGCCAATATTAAGATTAAGACGGATGATGGCTCATTAGGCTGGAAGGAATTTTCTCCTTATGATGCTATCGTGGTTACTGCCGGAGCGCCTTCGATACCTCCCTGTTTAGTTGAGCAACTGGCTGGAAAGGGGAGACTTGTGCTTCCTGTGGGGAACGCATTCAATCAGATGTTAACCCTCCTTACCCGGGATAATGACCAGGTGATTAAATCTGATATCTGCAGTTGTGTTTTTGTCCCCTTAATTGGAAAAGAAGGATGGAAAAAATAAATAGCGAATTGTTTATTATTCTTATGTCGATGTTGCCGATAAATGAATTAAGGGGAACCATTCCGATTGCTCTTTCAATGAATCAGCCCGTGGTTAAGACCTTATTGCTGGCGATTATCGGCAATTTAATTCCGGTAGGGCCGTTGCTTGTATTTTTAAGGCCGGTTTCTGAGCGTCTCAGGCGGTTTAAAATCTGGCGCAGGTTTTTTGAGCATATTTTCAACCATACTGAAAAAAAAGCAAGGATTGTTCAAAAATATGGGGCATTGGGGCTTATCCTGTTTGTAGCGATTCCTCTCCCCGTTACCGGAGCCTGGACAGGCTCGGTTGCCGCGTCTTTATTTAAAATAAGATTTAGATATGCCTTTAGCGCCATTGCTGTCGGGGTAATTATTTCCGGTTGTATTGTTACGGCTATATACAGATTAGCACAGATGGCGCTTTAAAATACAACGTTAAAAACACAGATGAGCTATGAGCTATGAGCTTAACTCACAGCCCACAGCCCAAAGCCCATAGCCCGTATTACTGCTTATTCTTTCTTTGCCCATCTGTGTTATAGTTATAGACAGAATGATAAAAAAAGCAAGATGTCTGATCGGGACCTCGGGATTTTATTACAATCACTGGTATGATAAGTTTTACCCGCGGGAACTTAAAAAACAAGAGCTACTGCCTTTTTTTGCCAAGTATTTTAATACCGTAGAACTCAATAATACCTTTTATCACCTTCCCAAAGAAAAGGTGGTAGAGAATTGGCATCATAATACACCTCGGGAATTTATCTTTGCCCTTAAGGCCAGTAGATTTATTACCCATATCAAGAGGTTGAAAAACTTAGAAGATAGTCTCAAGGTTTTTTTAAGCAGGGCATATATCTTGAAGGAAAAATTAGGCCCGGTGCTTTATCAATTGCCGCCGTCAATGAAAAAAGACAGCCCGAGACTGGAGGCTTTTTTAAAGAAGCTGCCTTCGGATATTAAAAACGTGATTGAATTTCGCAATCCTAGCTGGCTGGACAAAGAGATATTCGACATTCTTAAGAAACACAACATTGCCCACTGCATTATCAGTATGCCGGATTTTCCGGTAAGAAAAGAGATAACCGCTGACTTTGTTTATATCAGGATGCACGGGGGAGAGGTTCTTTACGGCTCTAATTATTCAACTAAAGAACTAAGGTCTTGGGCTGATGATATCAAGAAATTCTTGAAAAAAGGCCTGGACGTCTACGTCTATTTCAATAATGACGCCAATGCTTACGCAATAAAAAATGCCACAACATTAAGAAAATTAATGTAGGGCATGCTTAAGCATGCCCTACAGCTGTGGATAACTTTACGGGGTATAGCTCAGCTTGGCTAGAGCGCTTGCTTCGGGAGCAAGAGGCCAAGAGTTCAAATCTCTTTACCCCGACCAATTTGAGTACACAACTTACCGAGGCCGTAGGCCGAGGTAAGTTGTTGTGCGAAAATTATCCCGTTTGAAATTGTTTTATTGGAAGTATAGGGATCTCTAAAAAGGAGGAAGCTGCGATGGAGGTAAAGGTTGAGAGAATCGAGGAAGAAAAGATTAAACAGATGGGAGTTTTATCCTGGCCGATCTGGCAAAAGGAGGTTTCGCGTTTTGACTGGCACTATGATGAAACAGAGACTTGCTATTTACTTGCCGGAAAGGTTATTGTCGAAATAAAAGACGGAAAAACTGTCAGCTTCGGGGCAGGCGATTTTGTTACTTTTCCTAAAGGGCTTGACTGTGTTTGGGATATAAAGGATCCTGTAAAAAAACACTATAATTTTTCTTGATCGACCGACGATTGTGAGCATTAATGCGCTACGCAGTATTTGCCGATATACACAGCAATTTAGAAGCCTGGCAGGCAGTTTCGGAGTCTTTTAAAAACAAGAGAATAGATGGCTTTATTTGCGCAGGGGATATAGTCGGATATGGGCCTGATCCCCAAGAGTGCATTAAGCTGGTCCGGGGAATGATTCCTGCCCCGCTTATTGTCGGCGGTAACCACGATTGGGCAGTTGCCGGGAAGCTTGATATAGATTATTTTAACACTTACGCTAAGCAGGCAATTCTCTGGACAAAAGAAAACCTAAGCCAGGTTGACAAAGATTACCTGGGTTCTTTGAGTCTTATCCAGGAGGGGAACAATTTTACATTGGTTCACGGAAGCCTTGATCAGCCGGAGGAGTTTAGGTATATTATAGATATTCGGGATGCTGAACCTTCATTCCGGATTTTAGAAAAAGATATCTTATTTGTTGCTCATTCGCATGTGCCTTTTATATTAAGCATGAAACAGGAAAAGATGAGGTATATAGAACCGGGCAGGTTAAATCTTTGCGAGCAAGAAAAATATATTATTAATGTCGGAAGTATAGGCCAGCCGCGGGATGGCGATCCTCGAGCCTGCTATTTGATATATGATGCTGAAGTTGATCTGGTTGAATTTGAGCGGGTTGAATATGATATTGTTTCTACCCGGCGAAAGATAATAAAGGCCGGATTGCCCGGGAAGCTGGCCGACAGGTTGGCGGTTGGGGGATAAATTGAAGGAAAAGGATAAAATAAAAAAACAGATAGAAGAATTGCGAAAGCAAATCCTCAGGCATGATTATTGTTATTATGTATTGAATCAGCCGGAAATATCGGATACCGAATACGATAAGTTGATGAAAAAACTTGGCAATCTGGAAGAGAGTCATCCTGAATTTATAACTTCTGATTCTCCTACCCAGCGCGTAGGAGGCGAACCGGTAAAAGGATTTAAAACCGTCAGACATAAAGCAAAGATGCTTTCTTTGGATAATACATATTCCGTTGAGGAACTCAAAAGCTGGGATAAAAGAGTTAAGAAATGGCTGAAGGGAGAGAAGGTTGAATATGTTGCTGAATTAAAAATTGACGGCACAGGTGTATCGCTTAGCTATAGAGACGGCGTGTTTTACCTTGGCGTTAGCCGGGGAGACGGCGAGAGGGGAGAAGATATTTCTTCGAATCTGCGCACTATAAGATCCCTGGCTTTGAAATTATGGCCTGCTTCTGATAAGAAATATCCAATACCCCGCGTTCTTGAGGTTCGCGGAGAGGTCTATATGAACCATCAGGATTTTCAGGGCTTGAATAAACAGCGCAAGCATAATAACGAAGCCTTATTTGCAAATCCCAGAAATGCCGCTGCCGGGTCTCTCAAACTGCTTGATCCCAGGATTAGTGCCCGGCGGGGCCTGAATTTTTTTATTCATTCTTTCGGCAATATTGAAGGAGGTAAAGGTTTTGATTCCCAATGGGAGTTTTTGCATGCGGCCAGGCAGTGGGCCTTGAGAATTAGTCCCAATATAAAGTTTTGTAAAGACATAAATGAGGTAATCAGCTATTGTAATAAATGGCAGGATAAACGCTCCAGCCTTCAGTATGAGATAGACGGGATAGTTGTCAAGGTGAATTCTATCAAACAGCACAAAGAGCTGGGTCATACTTTAAAGAGCCCCCGCTGGGCAGTTGCTTATAAATTTCCGTCGCATCAGGTAACCACCAGATTAAACAATATCAGAGTGCAGGTCGGCCGCACCGGAGTAATCACGCCGGTTGCCGAATTAAAGCCGGTTGAGTGCGGCGGCGTAACCATATCAAAGGCAACGCTTCACAATTTTGATGAAATAGAGCGGTTAGATGTTCGTGTTGGCGACAGGGTTTTGCTGGAAAGGGCAGGCGAGGTGATTCCCAAGATTATCAAGGTGGTAAAATCCGTCAGGACCGGCAAAGAAAAGCGTTTTAGCCCGCCGAGGCAGTGCCCGGTATGCGATGGGCCGATTGAGAGGGAAAAAGAAGGAGAGGTTGCTTTTAGATGCGTTAATCCTTCCTGCCCTGCGCAGATAGAAAGAAGCCTGCTGCATTTTGCGTCGCGTTCAGCAATGGATATCGAAGGGCTGGGAAAGTCTATAGTCAAGCAATTAATAGCGGGCAAGCTTGTTTCAGCTTTGGACGAAATCTATGCCTTAAACAAAGAAGGTCTTTTAAAACTCGATTTGTTTGCCGAAAAAAAAGCGGAAAATCTACTCATCTCGATTGAAAAAAGTAAATCCAGGTCTTTGGGGAGATTATTTTTTGCGCTGGGTATCAGGCATGTGGGAGAAAAAGCAGCTCAACTCCTTGCTGAAAAATACCCCAGCGTAGATAAGCTGATGGAGGTAAAAAAAGAAGAATTACAAGAAATAAGGGAAATTGGGCCGGTAATGGCCGAATCCATCGAAGGATTTTTCAACAATAAATCCACGAAGAAGTTAATTAAAAATTTAAGACACCTGGGCTTGAACATGTCTCAGGTTTCGGTAAAGAAAAAGCCGCAAGTGCTGGCCGATAAGATATTCGTATTTACCGGCCAGTTAGACAGCCATGGCCGTGGACAAGCAGAGGCCTTGGTCGGGGAATTAGGGGGGAGAACGTCTTCTGCTGTGAGCAAAAAAACCGATTATCTTGTTAGAGGCAGCAATCCCGGTTCAAAATATGAGAAAGCAAAGAAATTAGGGATAGCTATTTTGGATGAAAATGGGTTTGAGGAGTTGATAAGAAAATGAGAGTCAGAAGATTCAAATTTTTCTCAGCGTCATTGCGAGCCCGCCGACCTGTCCCGAGCGAAGTCGAGGGAAGGCGGGCGTGGCAATCTCATTTAAAGAGATTGCTTCGCTTCGCTCGCAATGACGGAATGGTATTTTGCCTTATTTTATTTAGTATAATAGCCTTCAGCGGGTGTGCTACCTTAAAAAAAGGCAGGCTCCCCAAATTAATTAGAGGCCAGAAAACAAAGGATATCGAAGAGACGGAAGAAACAGCCAAAGGCATGATTTCTTGCCATCGGATTTATAGGAACGCTTATATTTTGTGGCAGGCATGCCAGGAAGAATTGATCAAGAAATTAGGGTCGAACAAAAAGAAAGATATTTTATTAAGGGAGAGGGTTATCCAAAATTTAGAAAGAATGCAAAGCTGTCTTTTAAGGGAGAAAAGGGATCTTTTTAAAGGTCAGATCGAAAGATTCAAAGAGCTGACAGAAGATTTAAACACCAGGCGGTTAAACATATCCCAGTCTCGCCGGCTGAAGAGAGAGCTTTACAACCAAAAAAGACAGATCCAAAGAGAGTTTTCTTATAAAAAAATGGGCGGTTGGATAAAGCCGGATAAATGATGGGTAAACTGGTTGATGAATTTTTAAACTATCTGACAGTAGAAAGGGGGCTGAGTAATAATACCATCCAGGCTTACCAGAGAGACCTGAATAACTACCTCGATTTTTTAAAGAAAAAGGGGATTGAATCGCTTGAAAAAGTAAAGAGAGAACATATTACTGATTTTTCTTTGGCCCGGAAAGATAAGGGCCTGTCGGTTAACTCTATCAGCCGAAACCTGGTAGCGATAAAAGTGTTCCATCGGTTCTTGGCCAATGAACAGCATATTTCCGGTGATGTTACCGATATCCTAACTTCCCCGAAATTATGGAAAAAACTGCCCGAGGTTTTAAATGTTGAAGAGGTAAGCAAATTATTATCCCAGCCTGATCTTTCTGCCTGGACCGGAATAAGAGACAGAGCTATTCTGGAGATGCTTTATGGCGCAGGCGCCCGGGTGGCTGAGTTGAGCGGTTTAAAATTGTCGGATTTAAGCTTGGAAGCCGGGTTTATCAAGTGCACAGGAAAAGGCGGCAAAGAGCGGATTGTCCCCCTTGGCAAAGAAGCAACCAAAGCCGTCAAGGTTTATCTAAATAAGATTCGGCCGGGACTAGTTAAGAAAGAAAATCAGCCGGTATTGTTCCTGAATAGATTTGGCAGGAAGATATCGCGTCAAACACTCTGGAAATTGATTAAAAAATATAGCAGGTCTGCCCGGATAGATAAACTGATAACACCGCATACCCTCAGACATTCTTTTGCGACCCATTTATTGAAGGGAGGAGCTGATCTGCGGGCTGTTCAGGAAATGCTTGGGCATGCCGACATAGCTACTACCCAGATATATACCCATATAGATAAAGACCACCTAAAGGCAGTTCATCATAAATATCACCCCCGATCATGAAAGAAGTGTCAGAGTGTCAGAGTGTCAAAGTGCCATTTAGAGTGTCAAAGATTCAAAGTGTCATCGCTCACTTCGCCCCCTTCGGGGACTTCGTTCGCTAGTGTCAGAGTTTTTACTTTGATACTTTGACACTTTGATACTTTGACACTTTGATACTGTATACAGTGAGATTTTTTATGGATTTAATAGTTACTCACCAAGCGGCTGACTTCGATGCTCTGGCTTCGCTTGTGGCGGCCAAAAAATTATATCCCGGCTCCAAACTTATGATTCCCGGTTCGCCGGAAAAGGCCGTAGGTCAATTTCTTAGCTTTTGCGGGGATGTAATCAAAATTGAAAAGGAAAAAGAGTGCAATATCTCTAATGTCACCCGTTTAATCATTGTTGATACCCGGTTAGCCAGCCGTATTGGAAAAGCCAGCCAGCTGCTCTTGAAAAAAATCCCCATTCTTGTCTATGACCATCACCCTCCTGCGGCTCAGGATATAAAAGCAACTGCCGGGAAATCAGAGAGATTAGGCGCCACAACCACGCTTTTAGTTAGTTATTTGGCTAAAAAGAAAATCGATATCTCCCCGATTGAGGCTACGATTATGGCATTGGGGATTTACGAGGACACCGGCGCGCTTACCTATTTGAGCACAACCAAAAAAGATATCGATGCTGTTAGTTTTCTGTTTTCTAAAGGGGCAAATCTAAAAATAATTTCTTCTTATTTAAATCGGCGTTTAAATCCTGCTCAAACTTCGATTTTAATCAGGTTCTTAAACTCGGCTAAATCGTATAATTTTATCGACAAGCGGGTAATAATCGCCGCTATATCCAGTAATAAATATATTCAGGACCTGGCCCTTCTCACCCATAAATTGAGAGACACAGAAGGGTGTGATGCGATATTTTGTTTAGTAGAATTGCCTGACAAAATTCAAATGGTTGCCCGCAGTGACTGTGTTGATATTGATGTCGGTGCGGCTGCCGTTAAGCTGGGCGGCGGCGGGCATAATTTAGCTTCCAGCGGAATAATCAGGGACCTTACCTTAAAGCAGGTTGAGGAAAGAATTTTAGAACTTCTCAGCAGGCAGGTGAAAGCTGAAGTAAGCTTAGCCGAAAGGATCGTTTCCCGGGAGCCGGATCGTGTCGAAGGGGAAATTGTCAAGCCGCTTTTAAAAAAGGATCTTGCCAAAAAGCTGAAAAAAACTTTGCCGCAGCATACTCTTGGTATTTTAGAAATAACCGGTCGAATTGCCGATAAAGATAATATTCAAGCCTTTGCGGTAGGCGGCTTTGTCCGTGACCTGATACTGGGAGTCAAAAACTTAGATGTTGATATTGTTATTGAGGGAGATATCCGGAAATTTGCTAAAAAGTTAGCCCGGGAACTTAATGGCGCTCTGGTTCTTCACAAGAAGTTTAAGACCGCGACAATAGTTATGAACGATAAATCAAAGGTAGATGTAGCTACCAGCCGGACAGAGCGTTATCACAAACCAGCTGCTCTTCCCGAGGTAAAGGCCAGCCGTATCCGCGAGGATCTCCAGCGGCGCGACTTCACAATTAATACTATGGCTGTCAAACTCAATCGTAGAGAATTTGGTGAGCTTTTGGATTTTTTTGATGCTCAACGTGACTTAAAGCGGGGCCGGATCAGGGTTCTTCATAAAATGAGTTTTGTGGAAGATCCAACCAGGATTTTCCGGGCAGTGCGTTTTGAGAGCCGTTATAATTTTGAGATTGATAAATATACCGAAAACCTTATTAAGACCGCTGTCAGTGATGATATGTTTACTAAAGTGAGCGGCGAAAGACTGCGGGAAGAGATCGTTTTGATTCTAAAAGAACCCCGGCCGCTTAAGGCCTTAAAACGCATGGCCGAACTTCATGAACTGCGGTTTATTCACCCGGTGATTAATTTTAATCACAAATTGCTTCGGGGGTTAGAGAGAAGCGAAGAGATTTTAGTTTGGTATAGGATAACTTTTGCCAGGAAACATATCGAATCCTGGCTGGTTTACTTTCTGGCCTTGATTGATCAGCTTGATTTAAAGCGGACGGAGGAGCTTTTAAAGCGTTTTCCTTTCCGGCGTAAAGAGCAGGATATAATTAGGGCAACAAAAAAAATGGATACGCTGGTTTTTCTTGCCTTGAGCAAAAGAAAGGCTATGCGTCCCAGCCAGATCTATCGTTTACTAAGCCATTTGTCTAAAGAAACAATCCTGGCAATAATGGCTAAGGCCCCCCGCCTGATAGTCCGGCGCAGGGTATCGGATTACTTAACCAAGTTCCTTCATGTAAAAATAAAGATTAAAGGAGAAGATCTTAAGAAAGAAGGTTTTAAGCCCGGCCCGGACTTCAGCCGAATATTAGAAAAGGTGCTTTATGCCCGCCTGGATGGACACCTTAAAACGCGTTCGGATGAACTTCGCTTTGTCCGCCGGCTTAAAAAGCCGAAGTCAACAGTAACATAAAGTGTCTTATTCTCTCAGGGGAGATGGCTGGCGGGGTGTGGTTCCGCCGGA
>JAYELI010000031.1 GCA_034717435.1 Candidatus Omnitrophota bacterium | reverse complement strand
TCGGTCGCCCTTCGGGAATACTCAGGACTTCCTTCGGTCGCCCTTCGGGAATACTCAGGACTTCCTTCGGTCGCTTACGCTCCCTCAGGATGACACCTACGCTTACGCTCCCTCAGGATGACACCTAATTAAGGACTTGGGGAGTGTGCAGTTTTAAACTTTAAACTGTGCACTTTTAAAACATAAATCGTCTAAAAACTGTGCACTTTTAATTTTTAAATAACATAAAAACTAAAAGCACTTGACATATAGCAAATTATTTGGTATAGTTAATATTCATATTGGGTTAGGAGAAAATTCAGCATTAGGTTTTTGAGGAGGTGAATAGGGTATGACAAAAAAGGATATTGTTTTAAATATTGCCGAAAAGGAAAGAAATCTTACTCAGGTGGACATAAAAAGAATAGTCCAAAGGATGCTTAATCAAATTATTGTCAGTTTAGAGCAGGGTGAGACTGTCGAGCTGAGGAATTTTGGGGTTTTTAAGGTAAAATCCAGGCGCGGTCGAATGGGAAGAAATCCCCGGACAGGTGAGGAAGTTCCTGTCCCTCCGAAAAAGGTGGCTGTTTTTAAGCCGGGCCTGATTATGAAGCAAAAGGTTAAATAGCAGGGGTTTTTGATATCAGAAGCAGGAAAAGTCAAGTGGTTTTTGAACATTAAAGGTTACGGCTTTATTGAACGCGGCAGTGGCGGGAATATATTAATGTATTTTTCTGCTATCCAGGGTGATAAAGGATCGCAGGCGGCAAACGCAGTAAAAGCATAAACAACAAGGGCAAAAAACAGAAAAAAGGCAAAACAAGGGGACGATTTTATTTTTTAGTCCCCTTTTCTTATTTTAATTAAATAAGGGTTTGATGATATGAAGCCGGCATCCCGTTTTTATGTTTCCCCGGAAAACATAGGCAGTAGTGAAATTTGGATAAGCGGCAAGGAAGCCCATCATATAATTGATGTAATGAGATTGGCCCCGGGAGACGAAGTAGTTGTCTTTGACGGAGAAGGCAAAGAGTACGAGGGGATAATCAAGCAGGAATCCGGGCAGAGCGTATTAATTAAGATAAATAGTGTTAAGCGGTTAGTGAAACAAAAGTTGGTAAAGATTATCCTGGCTCAGGCCATACCCCGAAAGGCCAGGATGGATTACCTGGTCCAAAAGTGCACTGAGCTGGGCGTGGAACAGATCATACCCCTGAGTACCGGGAGGACTGTGGTCAAATTGAACGGCTCGCGTTTGGCTTCTCGCTGTCAGAGATGGCAAAGGATAGCCGTTGAGGCTTCAAAACAGTGCGGACGGATTAGGATTAGCCGGATCAGGGAAGTAAGCAGTTTTAAAAAGGTTATTGGGCAGATAAAATCCTATGATCTGGCTTTAATCCCTTGTCTGGATAAGCAGGGCAAAAGCCTTAAAAAGGTTTTGGCTGTTTATAAAAGGACAGGTTCGGCTAAATCAAGAGAAATTATTATTTTCATCGGCCCGGAAGGTGGTTTTACGCCTGAAGAGATCAGAATGGCCAGGGAGGCTGGCGCTGTTTTGGTCAGCCTTGGTGAAAGTATATTAAAGAGCGATACGGCTGCTGTTGCTTCAATAGCGATAGTCGATTATGAATTGCGCCTGTAGCTCAGTGGATAGAGCACTAGCCTCCGGAGCTAGGTGTCGGGAGTTCGAATCTCTTCAGGCGCGCTACAGACAACTTACGAAAAATCAAAGATTTTTCGTAAGTTGTCTGTCCGAATTAGCATCAACGACTTGCCGTTAAGGCAAGTCGTTGATGCCTTTTAAAAAAGCTGCTTCGATATTTTTCAAAAGATTCTTCGGCCGCTTCATTAATCATGAAAACAGTTGCTTTTCATACGTTAGGCTGCAAAGTCAATCAATACGAAACTCAAGCCATAAGGGAACAATTTATCCAAGCAGATTTTCGGGAAGTGAGTAATAAGGAAAAAGCAGATGTTTATGTTATCAATACCTGCACGGTTACCGATAAGTCCGATCATAAATCCAGACAAATGATCAGGTTTAGCCACCGGCAGAACCCCGATGCCCGAGTGGTTGTAACCGGTTGTTATTCTGAGAAAGATGAACAGGATATAAAAAAAATAGAGGGGGTTGATTTTATTGTCAACAACAGCCGAAAACATAAGATAGCAGAAATTGTCAGGACAGGATTTTTTAACTGCCGGCCGGCAGCCGGTGATTATCAGTCGTATCCTTTCATAACGATAAGTAATTTCAAAAATCATACCCGCGCATTTATCAAAATTCAGGACGGCTGTGATCAAAATTGCTCTTATTGCAAGGTCAGAATAGTTAGGGGAAAGTCTAAAAGCCGCAGGCTGAATGATGTTATCAACCAGGCCAACACCCTGGCTGGTATGGGGTTTAAAGAAATAGTATTGATCGGTGTGAACCTCGGCTCCTATGGGCTGGACCTGCCTGCCGGCATTAATCTGCTTAGTGTAGTAGAATCATTGGAGCGGATAGACAGCATTAAAAGAATCAGACTTAGCTCTCTTGGGCCTTTGGATATAACGCCCCTGATGATCGAAAAGCTGACGGCTCCAAATAAACTTTGCCGGCATCTTCATGTTTCACTTCAGAGCGGGGATGATCATGTCCTAAAGCGCATGAACCGCAATTATAACAGCGCTGATTTAAGAAACCTGATTTGTAATTTCAGGAATAAGGCCAGAGACATTTCTATAACCCTGGATGTTATGGTCGGTTTTCCTGGAGAAGGAAAGGAAAACTTTAACAACACCCTCAAATTACTAGAGGAGATAGAACCAAACAGGATACACATCTTTCCCTATAGCAGAAGAAGGGTCACTCCGGCTTACATATTTTCGGATCATGTTTTACCGCGGGAAGTTAAGAACAGGTGTAACCAAATGAAGGAATTTGCGTTAAGGGCGTCACTTGCCTATAGACAGCGATTTTTGAATTCAACAGTCCAGGTATTGGTCGAAACTACACGGGATAAGGTAACCGGCCTTTTATGCGGTTATACAGATACTTATATCAAAATAGTGTTTAAGGGGCCGGATACGCTCAAAAATAGCATTATTCCGGTTGAAATTAAAGACGTAACCCTAAGTAATACAGTAGGTAAGATGGCTTAACTTGACAAGACTTTATTTGCGTGGTATACTTTCTAAAATTTTCAGAGCAAAATGCTTGATAATATCTTAAAATACATAAATTGGGTAGATGTTTTAGTGGTAGTATTGATTTTAAGGGCGGGTTATCTAGGTTTTAAAACAGGGGTTTGGCATGAACTACTCGGGCTTATTGGAATACTTGTTGCCATATTTATTCCCTTCCGAAATTATGCTCAACTAGGCAAGGTTATCGATATTCATTCCTTTCTTTCACTTCAAGCTGCTAAGATTGTTTCTTTTGTTTTATTGATGCTGGCGGTTCTTATCCTGGTTAAATTGATTAGGAGCCTGTTTAAGAAATTGGTGAAAGTGGAATTTATATCTGTTATTGAAAGTCTGGGGGGTACGATTATCGGTTTAGTACAGGCTGGTCTGGCCTGCGGTCTTATCCTGCTTGTTTTTACCTGGGTTCCGGCAAGATCTCTGCAGACAGCTATTACTAAAGGGTCATACTTAGGCAGCCGGCTGACCGGAGCACCCCCGGCTATTTATGATGGTTTTGTAAGATTATATTCCGGCAGTAAAAGTGAATTAACCGGCGAAGAGATATCGGATGACTTAACTATCGAACAGGAGAAACGGGAAAAATGAAACTAGAAACTATTTATAATCTGGCGATTAAAGAAGGCATAAAGACTGATCCCCGAAAGCGGCAATCGATCAGAAATAAAAATCCCTACAGCGACACTATGATTTTGCATGGAAATAAAAATGCTGAAATAAAGGCGATCCTGGCTGGAATTGATATTGCCGGTCCTGAACTTTTGCTGATTGATAACCTGCGGAGGTCTGGAAAGAAGATCGATTTGGCTTTGTCCCACCATCCCCAAGGCCCGGCCCTGGCAGATATTCATAAAGTTATGGCAGTGCAGGTAGATATTTTAGAGAAAGCCGGGCTTAACAAAAAGATAGTCCAGGGTTTGCTCGGCCAAAGAATGAAAGAAGTGGAAAGAAGATTTTCAGCCGTGAACCATAACCGGGCTGTTGATATGGCCCGGCTGCTGGATATTCCGTTCATCTGTATTCATACCCCTGCCGATAATCACGTAGTCAAATACCTTCAGTCTTTGATTGATAGAAAAAAACCCCGGCAGGTTAAAAATATAATGGAATTGCTGAATGGCATTCCTGAATATAGACAGGCAAAAGGATGGAGCGCTGGCCCGAAGCTGATTCTGGGTAAAGCAGACAATCCGGCAGGCAAAGTGCTGGTTGATATGACCGGAGGAACCGAAGGCTCAAAAGAGGTATTTGCCAGGCTTTCTCAGGCAGGGGTACAGACTATTATAGCTATGCACTTAAGCGAAGAACATTATAGAAAGATTAAACCCGAACATATTAATGTTATTATTGCCGGCCATATTTCCAGTGACAGTTTGGGTTTGAATTTATTGCTGGATAAGTTTTCTAAGAAGGAAAAATTGGAAATCATACCTTGTTCGGGATTCCAAAGGGTGGAAAGGAAAAGATAAAGCATGGCCGAATTTATTCCCGAAGAGGTAATCCAGCAGATCCAAAATAGGTCTGATATCGTTGAGACGATTTCAGGATACATTCCCCTGAGGCGCAGCGGCAACAGCTTTAAAGCGGTCTGCCCGTTTCATAACGAGAAGACGCCTTCTTTTATGGTTAATCCTGCAAGGCAGATATGGCATTGTTTTGGCTGCGGGCTGGGAGGGAATGTATTTAATTTTATAATGAAATATGAAAAATTGGAGTTTCCGGATGTTGTGCGGCTTCTGGCCGAAAAAACAGGTGTTGAAATACCGTCTTCTTTTAGAGGGCCGGCAGATGGCCGGTCTAAGGCTAAAAGGTTATACCGGATAAACGAATTATCAGCCCGTTATTTTCATAATAATCTGATTGATGAAAATAAAGGAAAATCAGCCCGCCGGTATCTAAGCAAAAGAGGGGTTGATTTAGAAACTATCAGGAAGTTTCGTCTGGGTTTTGCGCTGGATCAGTGGAATGGGCTCTTAAATTTCGCAAAAAAGCAGGGCGAAAAGGAAGATCTTCTCAAATTAGCAGGCCTGGTCATTGCGCGAAAAGAGAGGGGTTATTATGACCACTTTCGCAATAGATTGATATTTCCTATTTTTGATCTGCAGGACAGGGTGTTAGCTTTTGGGGGCCGGGTGCTGGATCAAAACCTGCCCAAGTACATTAATTCTCCTCAAAACCCGTTGTTTAATAAAGGGAGATGTTTATATGGCTTGAACCTGGCTAAACAAGCCCTGAAAGGAAAGGGATATTTTATTATAGTCGAAGGGTACATGGATGTCATAACTCTTTACAGGCTGGGAGTCAGGAACGTAGTCGCTACCTTAGGCACAGCGCTTACGATTGAACACGCCAAATTGCTAAAAAGATATGTTTCAAGCGTAGCGATGGTTTATGACGCCGATCAGGCCGGGGAAACCGCGTCGTTGAGAGGATTAGAAGTATTGCTTGAAGAAGGCCTGGAGATCAAAGTGGTGAGGTTAGCCGGGGGTTTTGATCCCGACAGTTTTATTATCGCTAAAGGAAAAGAAAATTTTGAAAAGACGGTTGTTACCGGCCAGGGCCTTTTTGACTATAAACTAGGACTGCTTACTAACAAATATAATCCCGAGAGATTAGAGGAAATAGCTAAAATTACTGCTGAGATGTTACCTACTATCGCCAGGATCGACAATGCTGTTTTAAAATCAGGATATATCCGTAAATTAGCCAGGGCATTATCCATCGACGAAGGTTCTTTATTGATAGAGCTGAAAAAAATTAAACGCAAAGATTCTTTTTACTGTCAATCTCAAGAAAATCCTGTTCCTAAATACAATTTTTCGATGAACGCAAAGGAAAAAACCCTGGTAAGCTTGATGCTGGAGGATCCTGAGACTGCCGGGTTGGCCAGAGACAATTTGGCTTTAGAAGACTTCAGGGATTTGAGGTTAAGACAGATAGCTGCTGTAATGTTTAAGATGGTTTCGGAAAAAAAGAAATACACCTCCTCTCAAATAATAAACCATTTGAAAGATGAACAGGCCAGTCAATTGATCTCCGGGCTTTCGGCAGGTCCTGAGCAGGTAGGTTCCAAACAACGCATTAGCCGGGATTGCATTAAAAAAATAAAGGCCGAGAGCCTCAAACAAGCAAGGCTGAATTTACAAAAAAAAATCAAAGTAGCTGAGGAAGCCAGAGACGACAAGGAGCAAATGAGGCTGTTGGGGGAGCTTAACAGCTTAATTAGGGTTTAAAAATGAAGAAGAAAAAGAAAACAAAATCTCTCAGGCACAAACGCAAAGTTGTGAAGAAAACCAAGCGGTTGAAAAGAGCTGAGCAAAGCAGCAATAAACAGGCCGGGAAAGCCAAAAGGTTGAAAAAATTGATCAAGTTGGGGAAAGAAAAAAAAGGCCTGTTGACTTATCAAGATGTCAACAAGCTTCTTCCTGCCAATTTGATATCTTCAGAGGAGATCGACAATATCTTTACGGCCTTGGACCGGGAAGATATTGAGGTTCTTGATTCCCGGCAAGTTGATGTGAGGATGAAAGTTCTGGCTGCGAGTAAAAAACAGACCGAGGCAGAAAGGCTGCAGATAACTGAGCCTGCTGATAAGGTAAATAAGTTAGATGACCCGGTCAGAATGTATCTGCGCCAGATGGGTCAAATACCACTTTTAAGCCGCGAGGAAGAGATAGGGCTGGCTAAGCAGATTGAAAGGGCCGAGGATGGGTTTAGGGAAGCCGTGTTCTCTTGTAAGGTTTCCAAACGAATAGTTCTTGAGATTGTAAACAAGGTCTTAAAGGATAAGACAACCCTGGAAGGTATTGTTGAAGAAGAAACCGAATTGAAAAACGGCGAAATTCTGAAAAAGATCCAGGGTTTAATCAGAAAATTAAGAGTGGTAAGGCAAAAAGATAAACTTTTAAATCTGCTTTTCAAATTTAAATTAGCTATAGACGTAGTTGAAGAAATAAGTGCCAAAATCGAACATCTGCTGGCTAAAATAGATAAAATTCAGAAGGATGTTATTAGAAAACAGGTTTTGAAGAAAAAAGGCGAGATCGGAAAATTAAAACAGGAGGTTTCCCGGACAAAGTTTTATCTTGCAGAACCTTACGCCAGGTTAAAACCACAACTAAGGTTGATTAGAAAGAGAAAGATAGAGTTGGCCAAACTCAAGAAAAAGTTGGTAGCGGCTAACTTACGGTTGGTTATAAGCATTGCTAAAAAATATACCAACCGGGGCCTTTCATTTCTTGATCTTATTCAAGAAGGGAACATCGGCCTGATGAAAGCGGTCGATAAGTTTGAATATCAACGGGGGTATAAGTTTTCGACCTATGCTACCTGGTGGATCAGGCAGGCTATTACCCGCTCGATCGCTGATCAGGCACGGACCATCCGCATTCCTGTGCACATGATCGAAACTATAAATAAGGTTTTTCGGACCTCCCGGCATTTGGTCCAGGAAAAAGGAAGGGAGCCTACGCCGGAGGAGATCGCTGAAGGTATGGATATGCCGGTTGAAAAAGTCAGGGGAATTTTAAAGATAGCCCAGGAGCCTATTTCTCTGCAGACACCTATCGGTGATGAGGGGGATACCCATTTCGGCGATTTTATCGAAGATAAAACAGCTGTTTCCCCGGCTAATGCCACTGTTTTTACTATGCTCCAGGAACATATGAAAGATGTATTGGATACCCTTACCAGCCGCGAGAAAAAAGTTCTTGAACTCCGGTTCGGCATAGGAGACGGTTGTCCGCGCACCTTAGAAGAGGTAGGATCTATTTTCCGTGTAACCCGGGAGAGGGTCAGACAGATAGAGGCCAAGGCATTGCGTAAGCTCAGGCATCCTACCAGGAGCAGGAGGTTGAGGACCTTTTTAGAAATGGGATTAGGGGAATGAACTTATTGTGCCGAAGATCAATAATTTAAAATTAGGGCAGGCCCCCCGAACGGTTCTTACTGTCGGAGATAAAGAAAACCTTAAAGCAATCAGCCATAAACGGGCCGATCTCTTGGAGCTAAGAGTAGACCGATTCGAAAAGATAAGCCCGGCCTATGTAACGCGGATTATAAGATCAAGAAGGAAGACCGGCCTTCCTTTGATTTTAACCATCAGGGACAAGAAAGAAGGAGGGGGCAGGTTTATTTCCGATCAGGCAAAACTGAAGTTGTTTAATAGTGTTGTGTTTTTAGTCGATGCCCTGGATATTGAGTTGAATTCTGCTATCCTGGCGCGGGTTGTAAAGATTGCCCATTCGAATAAAAAGACGGTTATAATTTCCTACCATAATCTTAAAACAACCCCCGGTATTAAAAGATTAAAATCCATAGCTTTAAATGCAAAAAGGCAGGGCGCTGATATAATAAAAGTTGCTGTTAACGCCAGCAAGGTAAAAGATGTAGCCACGCTTTTAGAATTTACCTTAGGCCATAAGCAGAAAAATTTAGTCACTATTTCCTTAGGTAAAACCGGCACGATCTCCAGATTATTCTTTCCATTGGCAGGGTCATTATTCACTTATGCTTACTTAGACAAGCCCTTTGGCTCAGGACAATTACCTTTAGCCCTGCTCCAAAAACACCTATCCCTTTATTATCCCGCACATAATAAATCTGTTAGCTAAATTTTAAAAGTGCACAGTTTAAAGTTTAAAACTGCACACTCCCCAAGTCCTTAATTTTGTTCTTTTTAAGATAGGTGTCATCCTGAGGGAGCGTAAGCGTAGGTGTCATCCTGAGGGAGCGTAAGCGACCGAAGGATCTCATAAAACCGTGTTTTCTGAGATTCTTCGGCCTTCGGCCTCAGAATGACCTTTTTAGCGTTATTATTTTTAATTTCGGTTAAGGTGTGCACTTTTAAAACATAAATCGCTCTAAAACTGTCCACTTTTAATTTTTAAATAACACGCACATAATAAATCTTGACAAACATCTTATTCTGTGATAATTTTTAAGACAAAGAAAAGGAGGCAGGAATTATGAAATATGTTGGGATTTGTTTTTTAGGTTTAGCAATTTTTTTCACAGCGTTTAATCCGGTGTTTGCACAGGGAGAAGAAGGCGTATTTTTTTATGACAATTTTCAGCTGGAAGACAGGGTGAATTTAGGGGTAAGGGGCGGTGCGGTTCTTCCCCAGATGGATAAAACTTATACTTTTAATATCGGAGGACCAGGAGATGTTGATATTAAGGGTAAAAACGGTTTTTTTGTAATCGGGATATTAACCTATGACCTTGGTGATTATCTTGCTATTGGGGTAGAAAGCGGTTATATGGAGTATGATCTTGAGTTTACAGACGCGGGAACCTACGATATGGGAACAGCCAGAAACATACCGCTTTTTGGCGATATCATCCTGCAATATCCCTTTGACCTGGAAGAATATGTTCTTGTTCCTTATGGAATCTTTGGTGTAGGAGTAGTATTTACCGATTTTAAAGAAAGTGACTGGGCTACTACTAATAATATCTCAGTATCAACCAAGAATGCCTTTGCTATGAAGTATGGCGCTGGTTTTGATTTCTATATAACAGACAGCATAGCTATAAATGTTGAAGGGGCTTATTTAGATACAGATATTGATACGACCATAGCTGTTACAGGGATTGGCAGCGACTCAAATGATATTAGGAACGATTCCTGGATGGTTGGCGGTGGTTTAAAATACCTATTTTAATAAAGGGTTGAAACAGATCTTACCTAACCCATTGACAAAAAAAGTTAACTATGCGTCAGTGGGTTAGGTAATTTTTTTATCTACAGCAGGGTTTTTGGATTTTTAGGTGAGGGGAATATGTCTGATAAACAGGACAAGGGTTTAATTCGTCAACTGGTGCGAGTCTGGTATTGTTTTTACGCGGTCCCTGCCGCCTGTTTACGCCGTCTTTACATTAGTTGGTTCGCGCGACGAAAGGAATTTTCACCTGCGCGCTCTCTCAGCAATTACGCAAGTTGCTCAGAGTATAGATTTTGACAAGGATTGACTGCGCGCCAAAAACATCGAGGAGCTGCGCGGCATTATGCTTCTGACAGGAAGGCGCAGGGAAAAAAACGCATAATGATAAGAGGATTTCTGTCAGTTATTTTGATTTTTAGTTTTTTGACTACCGGATATTCTAAAGGGCAGTGGGGTGACGCTCCTGATTTTACTTTACCCGGGTTAAGAGGGGAAAATTTTACCCTGTCGTCCTTAAAAAATAAAGTAGTTATTCTTGACTTTTGGGCTGTCGGATGTCCTCCCTGCCGGAAAGAAATCCCCGGTTTTATAGAGCTTTATAGCAAATATAAAGATGAGGGGCTGGAAATTGTGGGGGTCTGTCTGGATGGCCGGGGGAGGGTTAAGCCTTTTGCTGAACAAAAGGGAATAGACTATATTTTGGTATTTGCCGACAGGGAAGTTTGCCGGCAATATGGCGGTATCCGGTATATTCCTACCACTTTTATCATCGACCGCCGGGGCAACATCGCAAAAAGACATATCGGTTATGCTTCCAAGGAGACATTTGAAGAAGAAATTAAAGAACTTCTGAGCCGGGAAGTGGAGTAAAAGACCATGAAAGAAGTATCTTTTTTTATTGCCTTTGGCGCGGGTATGTTGTCTTTTTTTACACCTTGTGTTCTCCCGTTAATTCCCGCCTATATTTGTTTTATCACCGGCTTGTCTTTAGATGAAATTCAACGCTCCAAAGTTGATGATAAAGTTATCCGAAGTTTAAAGAAGATTTTCTGGCCGACGCTTTTTTTTGTTTTTGGGTTTTCGTTTGTGTTTGTGATCCTGGGGGCAACTGCAGTTTATTTAGGCAGGGCTATTTTTGCTTACGAAAAAATAATCAGGATTATTGGCGGCAGCGTGATAATCCTTTTAGGATTACACGTTGCCGGGGTTTTTAATATTAAATGGCTTGGGTATGAAAAAAAATTACACCTGCGAAACAAACCGGTTAACATGCTGGGGTCATTTATGGTAGGGTTAGCCTTTGCTATTGGCTGGACCCCGTGTGTAGGCCCGGCGTTAGCGGCAATATTAGCTTTGGCCGGGACTCAACAAACCCTTATTCAAGGGGTAATGCTTTTAAGCTCTTACTCTTTAGGATTGGGAATTCCTTTTATTCTGGCCGCCCTGGCCATGAGTACATTCCTTAATTTATTCGCCAGGATAGGAAAATACTTCAAAGTAGTTTCTATGATCAGCGGATTATTACTGATCGTTGTCGGGATACTGATTATAACCGGCTGAAGCAAAAAACCCGGTTAAAAGTGTCCCTGCATAACGTTAGCCAGCCGGGCACGGTTGAAGGTTTCCAGATGATAAGCTCGGTTTTTTTATTGGCGGGAAAACTATGGCGATAGAAAAGTTTCATGACGTTTCCGGCAGAGAGCATAACAGCTTAGCCAAAAAAGCCGGCCTTAAAATAGGTGATACAGTCAAAGAAGTAAACGGTACAGCGGTTATGAGTTTTTCGGATTTCAATAGCGTCATGAAAGAAATTCCGCCTAACAGGATAATTCCGGTAAAAATTGAAAGAAACGGCGAAAAATTTTACTCCCGAAATAGATTTTATTCTGGATAGCTTAGCAAGCGGCAAAAGGATTTCATTAGTTGTTATAATCGGTAAAGCATCAAATGCGGTTATTTTACCGTCTAATGTTAATTTGGGTGGATGGAAAGAAGGCATTGTTTCGCAGTTAGAATATGGAGCCGAATCTACCCACATGTAATGCAGAAATGTGTATAATAATTTTTCCCTATAATTCTAACGGACGTATTCAAAAGGTTGAATAGGGGGATGCTCTTGAAGCGTAACCCTGTTAGCTAAATTTTAAAAGTGCACAGTTTAAAGTTTAAAACTGCACACTCCCCAAGTCCTTAATCTTGTTCTTTTTAAGATAGGTGTCATCCTGAGGGAGCGTAAGCGACCGAAGGATCTCCCATAAAACCGTGTTTTCTGAGATTCTTCGGCCTTCGGCCTCAGAATGACCTTTTTAGCGTTATTATTTTTAATTTCGGTTAAGGT